>JBDHDH010000025.1:0-44940 GCA_039591615.1 Gemmatimonadota bacterium
CATCCCGTATCTGGACGGTGGACTCAGGTACGCCGATCGCCGCTTGGACGGAGACTTCGCCTTTTGGCGACTCGGTGAGCGGTATCTCGAAGTGAACATGAGGCTCCCTGTCGATCTGGCGCTCGTCCCGGTGCAGGACCGCAAACTGCCCGGTCCGTTGCTGGTGCGGGCGGTGGCGGACAGCATGCCGGTCTCCCTGATCGAGGCACTGCTTCCGGTGATGCGCAGGGGAGTGGGAACGCTCAGCGCTGACGTTGGCCTTGATGGTACCTGGGACGACCCCACGCTGTTCGGACAGGTCACCGTTCGGGACGGGGGCGCGAGCTTCCCAACCCTTGGGGTCCGCCATGAGCAGCTGAATGCGAGCCTCGCCTTGTCGGGTCAGACCGTCAGCATCGAGCAGCTCACGCTCAAGAGCGGGAGAGGAACCGCCGGCGTTTCGGGGTCGGTCCATCTCGAACGGTTGACCAATCCTCGGCTCGACCTCCGCATCAATGCTCGGGATTTTCACGCGGTGAGCCTCCGGGATTTCCTGACTCTCACGGCGACAGCAGATCTCCAGCTCCGGGGGCCCCCGCTCGGGGCAACGCTCACCGGCCGGGGGACGGCGACTCGCGGCGTGTTGTATTTCGCAGACCTGATCACGAAGCGCGTCATCAGCCTCGAAGACACGCTGTTTGCAGAGTTCGTGGATACGGCGGTGATCAGAGAACAACGCTTGGGCGCCGCGTTCCAGCAGCGCTTCTTGGACAGTATGCGCGTGCAAGATCTCCGATTGCGGATGGGTGACGATGTATGGCTTCGCTCCGGCGAGGCCAATATCCAACTCGCGGGCGACCTCGTCGTCAACAAGTTTGGCAAGCAATATCTGTTGAACGGCACGTTGCAGGCGCAACGCGGAACGTATCGGCTTCCGCTTGGCCCCGTCACTCGGGAGTTCGCGGTCACGCGGGGTGAGGTCCGCTACTTCGGAACGGCGGATCTGGACGCCGACGTGGACATCGAGGGAAGTCACGTGGTACGCAGCGTGCGCGCGGAAGACGTGACGGTGTTCGTCCACATCGGAGGCACGCTGTACAACCCGCGGGCGACGCTCAGCAGTGACATTCGACCGCCGCTGTCCGAGCCAGAGATCATCTCATATCTCCTCGTCGGTGCACCGAGCGTCGAGCGGTTGACGGCGAGTCAGGCGGAGAGCCAGAGCCTCGTCGATCGGACCGTGACACAGCTCGCCGGGGTCCTCTCGGGACAAGTCGAGTACGCCTTGATCTCGGACCTGGGAGTTCCGCTGGACTACTTTCAGATCCGGCCGGGAGATATCGGCAGCGGTCTATCCGGGACCGAGTTCGCCCTAGGAAAACAGTTCACGCTGCTTGGCGCCACGGCCTTTCTCACTGCGAGCCCTCGCGTCTGCCCGGGAAGCCCCTTCGGGGGGGCGAGTTTGGAGTTCCGTCTCTCGAGGCGGTGGCTGGTCGCGGCCAGCGCAGACCCCGTGCGGGGGTGCGAGAGCTTCGCGACCCAGCTCGACGAGGCAAAGTACCAGTTCGGTCTCGACCTCATGTGGGAGAAGAGCTACTAGTGGCCCGTGCCCTCTTGATTCACAATCCCGTTGCGTCCCGCGCCAATGCCGAGGTCGTGAAGACGATTTGCGCAGTGTTCTCCCGCAACGGGTGGGCGGTGGATGTCGCGGGAACGACACGGCCGGGCCATGCTGACGACTTGGCCCGGGAGGGGCTGGCAGTCGGTGTCGATGCCATTGCGGTCTACGGGGGCGACGGCACGACGATGCAGGCCGTCCGCGCCGTCGTAGGGCACGACGTTCCGGTCGGCCTGATCCCTGGCGGCGCAGGGAATCTCCTCGCCGGGAATCTGGGCATCCCCCGAAAGCCCGAGGCTGCCGCGCAGGTGGTCGTTCGCGGCAGGCCGAGACCCATCGATCTCGGTCGAGTCGAGCGACAGGACGGCGTCCACTACTTTGCCGTCGCCTGCGGAGATGGTATCGATGCGACGCTCATGGCTGGGACGTCGGAAGAGGCGAAGCGTCGTTGGGGGATGGCCGCGTACGTGCGGACGCTGTGGAACGCACTTTCCCATCTCGAACCCACGGAGCACCGCATTACCGTCGATGGCACGACCTTCCACACCGATGCCGTGACCGTACTGGTGGCGAATTGCGGTCAGGTCATTCCGGGTTTGCTCCGACTGCGCGACGGCATCACGTTTGACGACGGCCTCCTGGATGTCGTGGTCTTACGAGCGGACACGGCGATGCAAGGGATCGCGGTATTAGGCCGGCTGGCGTTGGGGCGGGCGGGGGGAACGAGTGCGATACGATACGCGCGTGGGCGTTGCATCTCGGTGGAAACCGACGAGCCTCTGCCGTTTGAGATGGATGGCGACCCTGCTGGCCAGACTCCGTTCACGGTCGAGGTGCAGGCCGGCGCCATCAAGATACTGGTGCCCCGGGATGACTGAGGTCTTGCGTCTTACCTATCCGCCATGAGGAGGCAGCGTGACCAAAGAAGTTGACGCGATGGTGTGTCGCGCCTGCGGGAATGAGGAGCGGGCATCCGAAGGGTATCCCTGCGATGGATGTGGGACCTTCATTTGTCTCATTTGCTCAATGCGCGGTGTGATGGAATGCAGGGCATGCCAGGAGAAAGCCCGGAGCGAGCGGCCGCCAGACGGCGAGGCTTGAACGGCCGTGCAGGGGACCGTGTCTCGTTCGCTCACCGACGTGGAGGGATTGGGGGTAGGCCGAGCGACGGACGCGAGTGCTGGGACGGGCTGTACGGTCGTGCTCGGCCCGCCTCGGGGGATGCGAGCCGCCGCCCACGTCCGGGGTCGGGCGACGGGCACCCGTGAGCTGGACGCCCTCTCTCCTCGTCATCTCGTTCCAGCGATTCATGCTATTCTGCTCACGGGTGGCTCGGCGTTCGGTTTGGGAGCCGCGGACGGGGTCATGCGTTGGCTCGCCGAGCGCGGGCGGGGGTTCTCGGTGCGCGACGCCGTCGTGCCCATCGTACCAGCCGCCGTGGTGTTCGATCTATCTCCGTTGGGCAGGGCCGACCGCTGGCCCTTGCCAGCGGACGCCTACCAGGCCTGTGAGACAGCGGGTGAGCGCGTCGAAGAGGGTTCGGTGGGGGCCGGAACGGGTGCCACGGTGGGAAAGGTGCTGGGTGTGGATGGGGCGATGAAGGGGGGCGTCGGCACCTGGGCGGAGTGGCGTGGTGATGTGGTGGTCGGGACACTAGCTGTGGTAAATGCCTTCGGAGATGTTCGTGACGGGACGGGCCGCATCCTGGCAGGCGCTCGCGGCGCGAGTGGGTTCGTCGACACTCGACGCTACCTCGCGAATGGCGGTGTGCCGGGAGGATCGTTCGCACAGGCAGGCGCCAACACCACGCTGATCGTTGTTGGCACCAACGCGGATCTCGAACGACAGCAACTCAGGGAAGTCGCGGAAATGGCTGGGGATGCGATGACGAGCCGCATCACCCCGGCGGGAACCCAATACGACGGCGACATCGTCTTCGCCGTGTCCACGGGTTCGGTACCCGCATCGCTCTTCGCCGTGGAGATCCTCGCGCAGGACGCCACCGCGATGGCTATCGAGCGAGCCGTGAGGGGGGCGAAGGGGATGGGGTCGGTGCCGGGGCTCGCCGATGATACTGCCTGACCGATACAGGCCCCGCACGTTTTATCTTTCTCTCCAATGAGCAAGCTGGTGCTGTTCGATATTGATGGGACGCTCCTCTGGTCCGACGGGGCCGGACGGGCCGCCATTCGTGAGGCGCTCCTGGTGGAGATGGGGACGTCCGGCCCCATAGATGGGTTCCGATTCGATGGCAAGACCGATCCACAGATCGTTCGGGAGTTGCTGACCGCCGCTGCCCACCCGCAGGCGGCGAGCGAGTCTCACATCACAGCGGTGTGTGCTCGATACGTGGAGCTCCTCGAGCTCGAGCTCGCTCAGGGGATACGGCAGATTCGGGTATTCGCTGGTGTCGAAGCCCTCCTGGATGCGGTCGAGTCACAGGCCAGAGCTGTGCTAGGACTCCTGACCGGCAACGTGGCGCAGGGGGCAAGGCTCAAGCTGCGAGCCGCGGGGATCGACCCGATGCGGTTTCGGGTCGGTGCCTTCGGATCGGATTCGGCCGTCCGGTCGGACCTTCCCAACATCGCCGCTCAACGAGCAGGAAACCTGGTTGGCCGGGTGCCTGGTGGTGAGGACATCGTCATCATAGGCGATACGCCTGCCGACATGACGTGCGGACGCGCCGTTGGTGCCCGAGCGATCGGCGTCGCCACCGGTGCCTACACCATCGCCGACTTGCTGCAGGTTGGCGCCCATGCGGCGTTCGAAGATCTGTCCGACACCGCCGGCGTTCTCGAAGCCATCAATGCATGAACGTTCGTCAACTTGAGGTTCCACTTCGCGTACCAGAGCTGGGTCCCCAGCTCGGCAAACTCGTGGTCGGCACGGGGCGGGCGCCTGGTGGGTTCCGACTCGATTCCGTCCGCTACCGACTCGTCTCACGCATCCTCGAGGCAGCCGGGGAGGCTCGGCGACTGGCAGCACGTGGTGAACGGCCCGCCGCAGTGGCGGCCGTAGGCCGGACCAGCTGGCTCGAAGCCTGGGAGGATGCGGCGGCCGGAGTGTCCGAGGCCCTGATCCAGCAGGTCGATGCACACTTGGCCGCCGAGGCGGTGTCCGTTGGGATGCCCCGTCGGCTGGGACGGCGGATTCAACTCGATCCGGCGGAGAAACGAGCCATCACGGCTCGGCTGGGCTCGGCAGGCGCCGGCCTGGTTCCGGTGCTCGACGATCTGGAGCGGTGCGGCGAACTGGCGGTGCGGGCCACCCCTGCCGAGCGGCCGGCCGTTGAAGCGTGGCAAGATACCTTGAAGACGGCAGCGCGCCGCCTCGAGGCGGCGTGGCTCGAGCTAGAGGATGCGGTCGAAGGGGAAGTCGCCCGCTGGCGGCAGACCGCGGACGAGATCGCGCGGTGGCGAAGACCGTTTTGGCCGGTACTGGTCGTCGGTGTGGCCACACTGACGCTGGCAGTTTGGCTGGGACTCGTGTTCGGCGGTCATCTGGCCCCGCCGGCATGGTTCGTCCGCGTTTGGCAGGCACTTCCTTAGGCGATGAACACGGTCGGCGTCGGTATCGACCTCGTTGAGGTGTCTCGCGTGACAAGGCTCCTCGACCGGAACCATGATCGCGCGGTCGAGCGCCTTCTCACCGCCGCCGAGCGGGACTACTGCTTTTCACAGGCCCGTCCGGTCGTACACGTCGCGGCGAGGCTCGCGGCCAAAGAGGCGGCCTTCAAGGCGTTGCCCCCTCGAGGTGAAACGGCCTACCTCCCCTGGAGGGACTTCGAGGTGACCCGCGCGCGAGATGGTGCTCCGGACATTCGGTTCCACGGAAAGGCACGTGCAACGGTCGAACGACTCAACGTCGCGTCGGCCCTCCTCTCCCTCACCCACACCGCGAACCACGCCGCCGCGGTCGTCATCCTCTTAGCCCCGTAGTCGAAGCACCGTCTCCCCAGGATCGACCGGTTGCATTTGCGATAGTTTCACTCTACATTCAGCCCCTCAAACTACTTGAGAATGATTATCATCTTTGCTCGTCTCTGCGCCCTCGGCCTTGGTGCCGTTGTTGGGTTGCTTGCAGCGTCTGGTACCCTGCTGGGCCAGGAAACCGACCCCGTCGCCGCAGCCGGGCGACTGGCAGACATTGCGACGATCGCCATCGCCGAGTATGCCGACGGGGTCGAGAATGGAAAGGTTATCCGGGTGGAGGAGCTCAACGAGGCCCGCCTGTTTCTGGAGCAGGCTCGTCGGGCGGCGGCGCAGCTTGGACCTGAAGCAGGTGCTCTGGTCGCTCCCATTCTCGTTCGGCTGCAGAAAGGTGTGAACGACCTGGGCGGCGAATCGGAGCTTCGGGAGCAGCTCATGGAGTTGCGGGCAGCGCTGGAAGTCGGCCTCGGTGTCTCCCTCGACCTGTTGCCGGAGGAGCCGCCGTCCCTGGCTCGGGGCGCGGCAGTCTATTCGGACAGGTGTGTGCGGTGTCACGGGGAATCGGGGTCTGGGGGGCCTCAGGCGGCGGCCTTCGATCCTCCACCGGCGGACCTTTCGGATTCGGACGGGCTCCGGAGGGTATCGGTCCTCGACTTCCTCCGCAAAGTAAACGTGGGTGTCGCCGGTACGGCGATGCCGGGGTTCGCCGAATCGCTCGCAGCCGAGGACCGCTGGGCGGTGGCGCTCTATGCGGCGACGCTACGGTTGCCGTCCCCGACGCCCGGGGCGCGGGACCTGCTCGCGGCACAGTGCGCGCGTTGTCTGTTGGTGTTGAGCGATTTCGCGTCCACGGCGGGAGCCAGCGATGATTCCCTCGCGGCGATGCTGGGACTAGGACTCGGGAGCGCACATGCTGACTCCACGCCGGCGGCGATCACCGCCTACGCGAGGGTTGCGGGAGCCAGCGAGTTCTTGGGCAGGGATCCTGCGCTTCAGGCCGCCCGCGTGGTTGCGCGCTCGAAGACGCTGGTCCACGCGGCCATGGCAGCGGTGGAGGAGGGAGACCGCGAGCTCGCCGATGCCAGGGCCGTGGACGCCTATCTCATCTTCGAGGAGATCGAGACGCGCGTTCGGGCGCGGGATGCGGGCGCCGCAGCTCGCGTTGAAGCGGCCTTTGCCGAATTCCGCGCGGCGGTGGCCACCGCCGCGGATGTAGAGCAGCACGCGGCCCGGCGCGAGGTCGAGGGCGCTCTGGATGGAGCGCTGGACCGGTTGACGGCGAGAGCCTCCGGGCTCGTCCTCTTTGGTCAGTCGGTTGTGATCATGGGGGAGTGCTGGCGGCGCTAGCTGTCAGTGGAGCGACGGCGGCTGCTTTCGCCACCCTCTTGCGGAGCGCGTCCGCGCACCAAGAAGCCCTCGAGGGCATCACGATGCTGGTGGCTGCTGTGGTTCTCTTTTGGGTGTCTTTCTGGCTCGTCTCAAAGATCGAAGTCCGTAAGTGGCAGGAGTTCGTTCGGGCGCAGTTGAAGCGTGCCTTGGGGAGCCGCCGCGCGCTTGCCCTCGCCGCCGTGGCGTTCCTCGCCGTGTATCGCGAGGGTTTCGAGACGGTGCTGTTCTACGCGGCGCTAATCACGAGTGCCGATTCAGGCGTCGGCGGCATTCCGGCCATTGGTGCCGGGATCCTGGCGGGCGCAGTTGCGCTCGGACTCATCTACTACCTCATGCAACGGTTCGGCGTTCGCCTTCCTCTCAAGCCTTTCTTCGCCGTCACAAGCGCGCTCCTCTATATCATGGCGTTCAGCTTTGCCGGTCAGGGGGTTTTCGAGCTCCAGGCGGCCGGTGTGATCTCATTGACGCCACTCGTCTGGATCCCGAGTTTGCCCGTGCTCGGCATCTTTCCGACGCTGCAGACCGTGGCGAGCCAGCTGGTGCTAGCCATCGCGCTCGGAGGCGGCCTGCTGTGGATCTTCTGGCTCGAGCCCCGGTCGGTCCATCCACGGGCATCGGCCTGAAGGCGACTTCGCCGACTGCCGCTCGGCAGCGGTGCCCTGGCGTCGACCGCTTCACGACGCATAATTCCATCTGTTGCTTCACTCCGTTCGTGGGATTGCGGGGCGCCTCCCTCCGTTGTCGGGGCACCTGGACCCGCGAGACGTCGCCAGGGCAGCAGGGCTGGCGCATCGCCCACTAGGCCGGTCGTGGGGCCCACGAGGCTATGGATACGCGATCCACCAGTTCACTCCTTCGACTGGAGTTGGTCTGTTTCGGGCCGCCTACGGCGCGCGTCGATGGCAGGGCACCGCCGCCCGACGTCCTGTGGCGGAAGCACCTTGCCCTTTTGGTCTATCTGGCGCTCTCACCGAATCGCGCGCGGACGCGCGACCACCTGCTCGGGCTTCTGTGGCCCGAGAAGACACAAGACAAGGCCCGGCATTCGTTGAACGAGGCGGCGCGGCGACTCCGGACGGGTCTCGGATCGGATCGGATCATCTCGGACCGTGACGCGCTGATCCTCAACGAGGATGCGCTGGAGGTCGACGCATTGGAGTTCGATGAACTGGCGGAGCGGGACGTCGAACGTGCCACGGGTCTGCTTCGGGGCGACTTCCTCGAAGGATTCACCGTCGACGATTCGCCGGGGTTCGAAGACTGGGTCTCTCAGCGACGGAATCACTACCGGTTCGTGGGAGCATCGCTGATGGTGCGTCACGGGGAGCTGGCGCTCGCGGCGAATCGCTTTGCGGCAGCGCAGGACGCCGCACGGGAAGCGCTCATGCTGCACCCGAGCTCCGAACCGGCGGCGCAACTGTCGATGCGTGCCGCGGCCCTGTCTGGGGACGCAACGGGTGCGCTGACGAGCTTCCACGAGTTCGGTGTTAGGCTGGCGCGGGAGTTCGGCGAGGAGCCGAGCCGCGAGCTCACGGCGCTTGCCGAGCGGATTCGCAGCCGGCGGTGGCGGCGCGCCAGCAGTCGTCATCTGGAGCCCGAACCGGCGCTGATCGGGCACCCCGGGGTGCACGACGAAGCGTTTGCGCTGGTGGAACAGGGCTTGCGCAGCGGCGCCCGAATGCTGGTGATCACCGGCGATCCTGGATCTGGCAAGACCAGGCTCGTGAACGAGTGCATGGAACGCCTCCAGTTGGCAGGCGCGAGCGTCGCAGTTGCACGCCCGCTGGAAAGCGACTTGGACGCGCCCTGGAGTGCGCTCCGCCAGCTGATGCGGGCGGGATTGGCGGATGCTCCTGGACTCGCCGCCGCCGAGCCCGACGCCCTGGGGGTGCTGGCCTCTCTAGTTCCTGAGCTGGCTGACCGCTTTGCACCGATCGAGCCTAAGGACACAGGGCACATTGTAGCGGCCCTCACCCATGCTCTGCGGGCCATCGCGGACGAACAGGCCGTGGGCCTTGCCCTGGACGACGCGCACTTCGCTGACGGGCCGACGGTTGCGGTGTTGGCTGAAGCCATTCGGCAGCTTCGGTCGTTCGCGGTGATGCTGGTGGTCGCAGTCGATGAGTCGGCGAACAACCTCCCTCGGGAACTGGTTCTTCTCCGGAGTGAGGTGGGGCGGTCTGTTCCCGGGAATAGCGTCCGACTCGAGCCCTTGACCGACGCGGAGATGCGACAGCTCGTTGATCGGTTAGCTAGCTGGTGTAAGGATCCGGACGACCGAGATCGATTAGCCCGACGGATCATATTCGAGGCACAAGGGAGCCCGTTCCTGGCGGTGACGCTCCTCCGGGATCTCGAACCGAGGACGACCTTGAGGGACGATCTCTTGGCGTGGCCGCCACGCCGTGAGACCTACGAGTCCGCCCTGCCGAACGTACCAGCTCCCGTGCGCATGGCGATACTCGCCCGGGTTTCGGCGTTGGATGAAGAAGCTCGAGAGACGCTGCGAGCTGCCAGCATCGGAGGCCTCGCCTTGGACGTCGCACTGATCGCGAAGCTCGCGGAGATCCCGGCGGATCGGGTGGAAGAATCCATCGACCGCTTGGAGCAGAGTCGATTCGTGACGTACGACGGTGCCCGATTTGCCTTTGCCGCCCCGATCCTGGCGGAGGTTGTCCGGTCGGAGTGTCTCACCAGAGGGCAGCGCAGGCGCCTCCGCAGACAAGCGATTGAGGCTCTGGGCTCCCGCGACGACCTCGAGGCGCGCGTGTTGCGGGTGGAGCTGAGGTCAAGGGCGGACCCAGACGCAGATGCCTTGGAAGAGGCTATTGCGGTCACGAAGGCGGCGATGGTTGAGGGGTCCGGACGCACCGCACGACGCGCGCTTCATGCCGTTCAACGAGTGGCACGGGAGGCCGGGCTCGATGCCTCAGCAGCCATAGGGGAGTTGCGGGCCCGGTTGGAGCAGCAATAGGAGCGGGGCG
Source organism: Gemmatimonadota bacterium (assembly GCA_039591615.1). Classification (GTDB taxonomy): domain Bacteria; phylum Gemmatimonadota; class Gemmatimonadetes; order Gemmatimonadales; family GWC2-71-9; genus JBDHDH01. The sequence goes on from JBDHDH010000025.1 coordinate 9,900, forward strand.
GCGGACGATCCAACCGGAGGTGGTGCGATTCGACTGGACTTACTTCCTCTCGTCCGCGATGAGCTCAAGGACGTATTGACCGTCGATCGCCAGATCGCACAGGGTGGGGCGGCGCGGGTGTTTCTCGCCAGGGATCGGGCTGGACGCACCGTCGCGCTCAAAGTGCTCCACCCCGAGCTGGCGATCACGGTCACCGCCGAGCGGTTCCTCCGTGAGATCGGTTTCCTCTCGAAGCTCGATCACCCACACATCGCGCGGCTCCTGGATTGCGGGGATACAGACAGGCTCGTTTACTACGTGATGGCATACGTCGAAGGCCCGTCCCTCCGAGAGCACCTTGAGCGAGCAGGGCGAGCGACCGAGAGTGAGACCCTGCGGATTGCGCAGGACCTCTTGGGGGCTCTCGGGTACGCCCACCAACGGGGCATCGTGCATCGGGACGTGAAGCCGGACAACGTCGTGCTTTCCTCGAAGGGGGCTGTCCTGCTTGACTTTGGTATCGCACGGGCGATTGCGCGCGCGGGCACCAACCGGCTCACGCGTTCCGGATTCTGCGTGGGGACTTCGGCCTACATGAGCCCCGAACAGGTGCGGGCTCAAGATGACATCGATCACCGCAGCGACCTCTACTCGGTCGGTTGTGTTCTCTACGAGTGCCTCACGGGTCAACCGCCCTTCGTTGCGCAGCAGGATGAAGCGGTGCTCCGCATGCACCTCGAGGAGGAGGCGCCGGACGTCTCCACCAAGCGCCCTGACGTCGCCAGCGCCCTGACGATGGCAATTGACAGGGCGCTCGCAGCGGACAGAGCGGATCGATGGCCCTCGGCTGCGGAGATGCTGGCGGCGTTGGGGAAGACGACGGGCTAGCTAGGGGAGGACCGACTCGGCTCCAGGACGCCTGCGTTGGAGGGGATCGGCAACTGATCCCGCTCGCCCCACCGGATCATCAGCACGACACCCAAGATCATGGCTGCGAGACTCGTGGCCTGTGCAAGCGTGAAGGCACTGACGAGCCGGTCATCCTTCACTCGCACGAACTCCACGAGGAATCGTTCGAGGCCCGCTAGCACGAGATAGAGTCCGAACAGCCACCCCGTCCCATGTCCGTGTCGACGCAGCCGCCAGAGTATCCCGAAGACCGTCACCATGACCGCGACCTCGTAGAGTTGGGTCGGATGCACGGCAAGGACCTCGGTGGGCGAAACGCCGGCGGGGACATCGACGCCGTACAGAGTGGACAGGTTGTAGGCGGTGGACGGCGGAAGTCCCTCGGGAAAGCGCAACCCCAGGGGAAGGCTGGTTGGTATGCCGTAGTCGTCCTGAACCAAGAAGCACCCGACACGGCCCAAGGCGTAGCCGATGGCGAGGCCAGGTGCAGCGAGCTCGAGCGTAAACCGTAGCGGCACACGACGGCGCTGGCTGTTGATGAGAACGGCAGCCGCGCCACCGATGAGCCCACCGTACCACACCAGCCCTCCCCTGGAGAGCAATGCGCCGGCGTTACCGTAGAGCGCGACGTACCAGAGCTTCGCACCGAGAATCCCACCAATGACGGCTGCTACAACGATATCCGCGGCATATCCCTCATTCAGCTCCCGTTCCCGCAGCCGCCGTTGGATCACCCAGCCAGCCATGAGAAAGCCCATCATCATCATGAGTCCGTAGCCGGTGACTTCGATGGGGCCGATGTGAAACACGAAGGGATAGACGCTCATGCGTTACCTGCCGAACGCTGAGTGTTCTGAGGTGGGCTCGAGGCCCGGCCACTGCAGACGGGGATCGGCGTCGAGGTACCAGTCACTCGCACGACCGTTCTCCAGATGGAACCATCCCGCGCGCGCGATCATGGCTGCATTGTCGAGATTGAGGCGGGGACGGGCTACCGCGACGCGTGCGGTGGCCGCCACCCGCTCCGCGAGCTGGAGGCGCAAAGCCCCGTTGCACGCGACGCCACCACCCAACACCACGGTCCGGTATCCCGTGTACTCGAGGGCCGCAGCGGTCTTGCTCACCAGAACGTCGAGGAGAGCCCTCTGGAAGGACGCGGCGAGGTCTGCTCGGTGCTTGTGGGGCGAGGCGAGCGCGCGCACGGTGTGCAGGACTGCTGTCTTGAGTCCGCTGAACGAGAAATCGAATCCATCGTCGATCATGGGGCGGGGGAGGTCGAAGAGTGAGCGACCTTCTTTGGCCAGCGCTTCGATGACGGGCCCGCCGGGATACCCGAGTCCGAGCATGCTGGCGACCTTGTCGAAGGCTTCACCGGCTGCGTCGTCCCGTGTCTCGCCCAACAGGCGATATCGCCCCCATGCCGGGACGTCCAGGAGAAGCGTGTGGCCGCCCGAAACAACGAGTGCTACGAAGGGGGGCTCGAGTTCAGGATCTTCCAGCGTTGGCGCAAAGATGTGGCCCTCGAGGTGATGCACACCGACCAGCGCCCGATTCCCGGCGGCCGCGAGCGCCTTGGCGAAACTGAGTCCGACTAACAGAGATCCCACCAGCCCGGGGCCGGCGGTGACAGCGACCGCGTCGACCGCCGTCAGTGAGATGCCAGCCTCGGCGAGGGCTTGATTCACCACCGGTCCAATGGCTCGGAGGTGTGCTCGACTCGCCAGTTCGGGAACCACTCCGCCGAAGACGCGATGGATATCCTGGGACAGAATGACGAGGCTCGCCAGCTCGGGGCCGCGACCGTCTCGAACGAGCACCGCGGCCGACGTCTCGTCGCATGACGTCTCGATGCCGAGGACCACGTCAACCACGTGGCCTCCGTCGGACTCGTACCGTGTCCGGGGTCGCCAGGGCCTGGATGCCTGCGGGGGCCACCACGTCGAGGCGGACGAGCTGGTCGGATGCGTCGCGATCGACGGGGGCCAGCGCCTCCACGCTGTCGCGGGTCAGCCGGGCGAGCCGGGCGCTGCGTCCGCGGATTGTGACGATCACGGCCGGCGGTGCGCTCGTCCAGGTGCCGCTCTGGTTTCCGGGGACGACCACCGGCACGCCCATGAGCACGCGTTCGGAGACCGGTCCGACGTCCACCGAGATGCTCACTTCCGAAGGGGACACACGGACCATTCGGATGCCTGACGTGTCGAGGGCCACTGATTGTCGGACCGGTGCCGTGAGGCCCGTGAGGTCCAGCGGAACGGTGCCGACTGCGTCAATCCTGTTCACCAGGGCGCTGGGCCCCCGCACCACCACGGAACTCGGCATCACCGCCATGCCGAACTGGGCAAAGCCGGAGTCCGGTTGCACCGTGATCCGGGGGACGACGCGGACCCGACGCTGGGCGACGTCATCGAGCTGGAGCAGTATCGCGCGGGGCTGGATATCCTGCACCTTGACGTTGGCGTTCTCGATGGCGCCGAGGTCCGCGGGGGAAAGTGTCAGCGGGTACGTCGATCCAGTAACGGTGTCGGGCACCGTCTTGTGAATGGTCGGGGGTGATGCATAGAGCTTGATCAGCTCTCTCGCTGTGCCCGCATACAATGCTTGCACCTGCGGTAACGAACGCATGAGGGTGCGTCCATCGGGGAGCTCCAATTCGACGGCGACGGGAACCAGCTGCGTCGTGGGCTCTTCGGCGGCAACGACAGCCCAGAGCACCCCTGCCAGGATCAGAGCGGTGAGCTTGATCGGCCAGTTGGCGAAGAGCCAGTCTCGGACCTTAGAAGCCACCGGTGGCGACCTGCCCGTCTTCCTCCACGCCCAGCAGCTGGCGGAAGAGCGCTCTCTGCGTCGGGTGATCCCACTCGAGGGGTCCAATGACCTTCTTGACGATGATCCCGTCGCGATTGATAACGAAGCTCTCGGGATACCCCGTCACCTGATACGCCGCTTCGACCTGTCCGGAGCGGTCATGGAGGATCTCGAAGGTGAGGTTTCGCTCATTCACCCACGCGAGCACGTGATCGGGTCCCGCTTCGTCGACGCTCATCGCGACGATCTTGAGGCCATGGGGCCGGAGCTCCTGGTAGAGGCGTTCCATGGAGGGCATTTCGAATTCGCAGGGCCCACACCAGGTCGCCCAGATATTGAACAGGACGACCTCGCCCGCGTAATCCGCCAGGCGAACGGTGTCGCCCGTTCCGAGGCGAGCGGCTCGGAACTCCGGCGCCTGCGTACCCAAGGAGACCGGAGTGACCTCGGGTGACATGGCGACGCCCAAGATGAGGGCACCAATGAGTGTTGCCACGATGCCGAGGACAGCGATCCATTGCGTTCGATTCGTCATAGTCACACCACTGCAAAACACCGGCGTCGTAGCTCACGCACCTCTGCCGACGGATCGTCCGCCCCGAAAATGGCGGAACCCGCCACGAACGTATCAGCCCCCGCCACCCGCGCGGTACCGATGGTGTCGCGGGAGATCCCTCCGTCTACTTCGAGCCGGGCGTCGCATCCATGCTCCATCAGGAGTTGACGGGCCCGGCCGATCTTGCGCGTCGACGCCGGGATGTAACGCTGGCCGGCAAAGCCCGGGTTCACACTCATGATGAGGAGGAGGTCGAGCTCGTCGACAACCTCCTCCGCATGGGCCAGGGGCGTACCGGGATTGAGCGCGAGCCCGGCGCGCATGCCGTGCCGATGCACAGACTCCAGCTGACGGTGCGGGTGCAACGTCGCCTCTGGATGAAAGGTGAACACCGAGGTCCCTGCATCAGCGAACGATTCCACATACCGCTCTGGTTCCTCGACCATGAGGTGCACGTCCAGCGGGAGATCTGTCACCCGTCGGAGGGCAGCGATCATCTTGACGCCGAACGTCAGGTTTGGAACGAAGCGCCCGTCCATCACGTCGACGTGGAGCCAATCGGCACCGGCTTCCTCCACCGCTTGCACTTGATCGGCCAGTTCGAGGAGATCCGCGCTCAGGACGCTGGGAACAATGTAGACGTCGTGGCTCACCGGGTCCGCCGCGCCAGGACGACATTCACTGCCGTTGCCGGGGCCGCCAACGTGCCAGCCCCTGGTACCTGCTCGATGATCGTGCCCGGGATGCCCGAGAACGAGGTGCGCGCGAAATAGGTACCCAGTGTCAAACTCGCCTGTTCCAGTTCGAGCCGGCCCTGGTCGAGGGTCATGCCCGCGAGGTCCGGGACGACGATTGTCGCGGCGCCGAGACTCACCACCAGAGTGACCCGGGCTTCCGGAGCGAGGGCCGTCCCTGCTGGTGGACGAGTCACGATGACTACGTCTTTGGGCAGCGGCGCCTGGGTCGTTTCGAGTGCGCCGACCTCGAGTCCGGCGGCCTCCAACAGCGTGCGAGCCAGCCCCACGTCGTACCCCGCGAGATCGGGCACCGGGATCCGGCGTGGGCCGTTGCTCACCTCGAGCACAACGGCGGTTCGCTCCGGGACCGCCACGCCAGGAGGCGGGTCCTGCCACACGACGGCACCCCGCGGCGCCGTCGGATGGTTGACGCCGGTGACGTCGCCGTGATTCAGACCGGCCGCCTCCAGAACAGTCCGTGCGTCATCGGCGTTCATGCCCACCAGTCGGGGAACGGCTTTTTCCGAGGCGAAGATGGGCGCTGGAAACACCACCAGAACCGCCATGATATACCCGATCAGAAACGCGGCCAATACGGTACCCAGCCCGACGAGCCAGACGCGGCCACCGGCAAATCCGCGAACGAAGGATCCGACGGCGGACCAGTCGATGCTCGGAGAAGTGTGGCGACGTACTCTCATGTTGCTCGTCGGAGTCGGGCGGCGAACCCCCCGTCCGTGCCCGCATCTGGTGGGAAGATATATAGATCTTCGCCCGCGCGCGTGTACTCGGGATGTTGTTCCAGAAACCGTTCCACCTGCTCGTGGTTCTCTTCCGCCTCGAGCGAACACGTGACGTACACCAGGAGGCCATTCGGCCGGAGGATCGGGGCGCTCCCGTCGAGGATATCGGCCTGGAGCCGGGCCAGCTGCTGGATGTGGTCGGGCGAGAGTCGCCACCGCGCGTCGGGATGACGCGCCATCGCTCCTGTGGCACTACATGGCGCGTCGACTAGGATGGCGTCCACGGAGCCTTGGTGCAATGGTGGGGTACGGGCGTCGGCTTGAAAGACGGTGACGGTCGGAGCGGCCCGCCGAACGGTGGCGAGGAGTCGCTCGATGCGATCCCGGCGGACATCGGACGCGAGGACCCGGCACCTTTTCGCCAGCACCGTCGCTTTTCCGCCTGGCGCTGCGCACGTGTCCCATACCGTTGCCCCGTCTGGTATGGCCGCGAAGCGAAGGACGCGGACCTGTGCCGCGTCTTGAACGATGAATCCTCCGTCGGGATAACCTGGCAACTCTCGTACTCGCACGCCCGTGACCGTCAGGCCGTCACCGTCGGGCGCGCTTTGAACGCGTATTCTCCGCCTCGTGAAGGCAGCTCGCAGAGCGTTCGTGGACCACCGGACCGGTTGGACGGTGAGACGTGGAGGCCGGTTGTTGTGGGCGAGCAGGGCTTCGGTACGCTCCGTCCCGAAGCGCGCCACCCAGCGGTCCACGAGCCATGTAGGGTGAGAATAGCGCTGCGCCAGGGGCGGTTGCTGCGCGTTCGCGTCCAGCTCGTCGCCGTGGGCGGCGAGACGCCGTAAAACCGCATTCACGAGTCCAGCCGGTTTCGTGCCGCACACGCGCTTTGCCAAATCCACAGTGGTTTGCACCGCCGCGTACGCCGGCACGCGGGTAAGGAGCGTGAGCTGGTACGCTCCGAGGCGAAGCACATCCTTGAGACCGGCATCGACGTGCCGCCAATCGGCAGTGAGCAGCGGCACGAGTTGCGCGTCGAGCTCTCGACGGTGGCGGAGCACGCCTGCAGCGAGCTCGTGAGCGAGACGGCGATCCGGGTCGTCCAGCCCAGCCACTGCCGGGTCACGGGCAGCGGCAAAGGGCGTTCCGCGACGAACGGCCCGCAAGATCTCGAACGCGGCGGCTCGGGGCGCCGTCCCAGCCAAGGTGATCAGTCGAGCATTCCCGTCGTCGGGCTGGACGGAACAGCGATCTCTTGCCGAGGCATCCGACCCGCCAGATACGCCAGGCGGCCCGCGTCGACCGCGCTTCGCATAGCCAGGGCCATTGCCACAGGATCCCGCGCGGCGGCGAGGGCCGTGTTCATGAGTATCCCGTCGACGCCCTGTTCCATCGTGAGGCACGCGTCGGACGCGGTTCCAACGCCGGCGTCGACGATCACCGGCACCGTGAGACGCTGCTTGATGATGCGGATGTTGTACGGATTGATGAGCCCCATCCCGCTCCCAATCGGTGAGGCCAGGGGCATCACCGCCGAGCAGCCAGCATCTTCCAATCGCAGGGCCGTCACCAGATCGTCATTCGTGTACGCCATCACGTGGAAGTGGTCGTTCACCAGCGTGCGCGCGGCCTGGAGGAGGCCCTCGACGTCGGGAAGGAGAGTCTCCTGGTCGCCAATCACCTCGAGCTTGATGAAATCGTTGAACCCCGCCTCTCTGGCCAATCGTGCATAGCGGATGGCGTCCTCTGCGGTGTAGCACCCGGCCGTGTTGGCAAGGAGGAACCACCGCTCGGGATGGAGGTGGTAGAGCATCCCCTCTTCCTTTGTGCGATCCAGGTCCACCCGGCGGACGGCGACGGTCACCATCTCCGCGCCCGAGGCATCGATGGCCCGGACCATCGTCTCGTTGTCCGCGTACTTGCCGGTCCCGACCATGAGGCGTGATCGAAACGAGCGGTCGCCGATAGTCAGGGGGGTATCCGGCACGGCTCTCGCAGCCGCCGTGGTCGATGTTGTCATGGCATCCTTACCCGCCGCCGACGAAGTGCACCAGCTCGACGCGATCACCGTCCCGCAGCGGCGTCTGCGCCAAGTCAGGTCGCCGCACGATCTGGCGATTGAGTTCCACCACGACGCCCCGCGCGTCGAGGTCCAACAAGTCCAGCAGCTCCAGCACGGAGGGGCTGCCTTCCAGCCGGCGCTCGCCTCCGTTTACGACGACGGTAATCATGTGATCGTCCATGTCGAATGCAGCCATGCGGCGCCGCGGCCGTTCTCCCGCTTCGCGCTCATCACTGTACCGCCCGGCGGCTTCCGCGGGAACGGCGCGGGAGCGCGGACGCGTCGCACGTTCACTTGTCGTCGAAAGATACCAACAACTCGGCAGTCGCCGAAGCCGGATCCGATGTGTCCCAGAGCGCCGAAATGGCGGCCACACCGTATGCACCCATGGCCCGACACTGTTGCGCCCGCTCCGGCGTCACACCTCCGATGGCGATGACCGGGGCGACAGCCGCAGCGACGATGCCGGTGGGGCCGAGAGTGGGTATCTCAGAGTGGGACCGAGTCTCCCAGATGGGCCCGAGGAAGACGTAGTGCGCGCCCTCGGCGATGGCGAGTCGGGCTCGCTCGGGGGTGTGAATGGAGCGTCCGATCCAGATCTGGCCGCCGACGATTCGCCGGAGGGCGGGGGTGGAGAGACCGAGCTCCGGCGCATGGACCCCGGCCGCCCCCGTGATGCGGGCAATGTCGGCTCGGTCATTGACGAACACCGGCGCTCCGGTTTCGGCGAACTTCTCGGCGACCTCGAGGAGCCTTCGGGCTCCCAAGGTCCGCCCACGGACGTGGAGCCCCACTTCACCAGCGGTTGCTATGGCGCAAGCCCGCTCGAAGAGGTCTGGAAGGCTGAGAATCCGGTCGTCGGTGACGGCGTGGAGGCGCGGGAGTGGTATCCTCACTCGAAGCGGTCGCCTTTTGCGGCGCCGCGTCCCCGAAGCCACTCGGAGGCGGCCATCCGGTGTTTGCCCTCGGGCTGCACGTCGAGGAACTGGAGTGCGCCCTCTCCCGTGGCCACGACGAAGGCGGGATCGATCTCGACGATCTCGCCGGGTTCCTCGTCCGTCTCCCACTCGTCGGCGAACCGGGGCCCGAAGACTTTCACGACCCGCCCGCGGTGGCTGGACCAAGCCCCGGGCCTGGGATCGAGGGCCCGGGTGAGTCGCGCGATTCGTGTCGCTGGCTCCTCCCACCGGATCTGTGCCAGCTCTCTGGTGATCTTCGGTGCACGGCTAGCCTGGCTGGGGTCCTGGAGCCGTGGCTGGAGAGCGTCGGCCTCGAGCATCGCAAGCGCCTCGACGAGGGCGAGCGCGCCCAGCTCGGCCAAGCGAGTCGTGAGCTCGCCCCCGGTCTCGTCTGGCGCGATGGGGGTGGGGACCTGATGCAGGATCGGACCGGTGTCCATCCCGGCATCCATCTGCATGATGGTAATCCCTGTTTCCTCGAGACCCTCCAGGATGGCGTGTTGTATGGGGGCGGCTCCCCGCAACCGGGGAAGCAGCGACGCGTGCACGTTGATCATCCCCCGGGACGGGAGCTTGAGCAAGGCGGGTTTCAGAATGTGGCCGTAGGCCACGACGATGCCCAGCTCGGGATCGAAGGGATGCAACTCTTCGAGGAATGCTTGGTGGTTGGGTCTCTCGGGCTGGAGGACGGGAATGCCTTCGTCGTCCGCCACGAGCTTCACCGGGGACGGCACTGGCCTCGAGCGAGACCGTCCGCGCGGCCGATCGGGCTGGGTGACCACTGCGACGACCTCGAACCCCTCACCCACGAGCGCCCGGAGGGAGGGGACGGCGAAGTCCGGGGTGCCAAAGAAGACGATGCGCACGTCAGAATCGGGCGCCTGCGGGAGTCACCTCCTTGAGATGACCTGTTTGCCCCTTCCGCAGCTTCTGCCACTTCTTGAGCAGCATGCGGCGCTTCAGGGGGCTCAGGTGATCGAGGAACAGGATCCCATCGAGGTGGTCGATCTCGTGCTGGATCGCCCGGCTCTTGAGCTCGCTCGCTTCGATGCGATAACGCGTGCCGTCGAGGCCGGTCGTCTCGATCACGACCCGCGCGGCGCGGTCGACGTCGGCAAAGATGTCGGGAATCGAGAGGCAACCCTCCTCGCCCCGAATCGTCCCTTCCCGTTCGACCACGACCGGATTGATGAGGACCACGGGATCATCATCGCCGACTTCCACCACGGCCACCCGTTGCCGCTCGCCCACCTGGTTGGCAGCGAGGCCGATCCCCTTGTCGGCGCGCATCGTGTCGAAGAGGTCCTCCACGAGCTGACGGAGGCGGTCGTCGACCTGCTCGACTTCCCGCGTTTGCTCCCGCAAGAGCGGCGAGCCCAACAGATGAATGGATCGCGTCGCCACTACTTCTTCGTCTCCTCGCGTTTGGCTCCTTCCCCACGGATCTCGGCGATACGGTCTCGCTGGATCACGAGGCGAGACTCGCCGCTCTTGACGGTGATTGTGCTGTCCTTGATGTGGACCACCTCTCCGATGATGCCCCCAGCGGTCACAATTTCGTCTCCCTTCTTGATCGCTTGCAGGCGGTTTCGGTGATCCCGTTCTTGCCTGACCTTCGGTCTGATGATGAGGAAATAGAAAATCGCGACGATGGCCAGCATCTGAAAGAGGAAAATGGCCATGCCGCTTCCGCCGGCCTCGCCGGAAGGTGCGAACAGAAAGAGCGCTTCGAGATTCACAGCGTTCCTCGCGCGTTATACCGGTCGATCCACTCGCGGTGCCAGGTCGTAAACGTCCCGGCTTCGATGTGGGCCCGGGCCCGTTCAGCGAGCCGCACGAGGAACCGAACATTGTGCAGGGAGAGAAGCCTGAGCCCCAACAGTTCCTCGGCGACAAAGAGATGTCGCAGGTACCCACGACTGTATGTCCGACACGTTTCGCAGTCGCATGTCTCGTCCAGGGGCCGAGGATCGATTCGGTAGGCCGCGTTGCGGATATTGATCGGCCCATCCGGAGAAAAAGCGCTGCCGTTGCGACCGTTTCGGGTGGGCGCGACACAGTCGAACAGATCGATGCCCCGCGCAACCGCGGCGAGGAGATCCTCGGGAAACCCGACACCCATAAGATAATGCGGGATCGTGGCAGGGAGCGAAGGACCGATCCCGTCGAGGACGTCGTACATCGTGGCTTTCGGCTCGCCGACTGCGAGGCCGCCGATGGCGATCCCGGTCCAAGGGCCGAGACCGCCGACGGCATCGAGGGCCCGATGCCGAAGCTCGATGTCCGTTCCTCCCTGGACGATGGGCCAAAGGGTCTGGCGCTCGACGTGCGATTGGCAGAGCTGGGCATGGCGAGCCCGACACCGCTCGAGCCACGTGGTGGTCCGTACCAGCCCATCGAGGGCTGCGGTGTGATCCGCCGTCCCTGACACCACGTGATCGAACGCCATCGCAATATCGGCGCCGAGTCTCCACTGAATCTCGATGGCCCGCTCGGGCGTGAGCCGTCGATGGGCTCCGTCGACGTGGGATTGGAACTCGACACCGTCGTCGTCCACCCGCCGGAATCCCTCGAGAGAGAACACCTGGAATCCTCCCGAGTCGGTGAGCAGCGGACCCGGCCAGGCCATGAAGTGATGCAGCCCGCCGAGGGCCTCCACGGTCTCCTCGCCGGGGCGCACGTGGAGATGATACGTGTTTGCAAGGATGATCTGCGCGCCGACGGCGGAGAGGTCGAAGGGGGACATCGCTCGCACCGTCCCCTGCGTTCCGACGGGCATGAAGACCGGAGTCCGCACGATTCCGTGGGGGAGCCTCAGCGTGCCAGCGCGGGCGCTGCCGTCGCGCGCTTCGAGTCGGAATTCGAACATCTACTACTCGATGGCCATGGCATCACCGTAACTGAACAGGCGGTAATGGCAGCGGATGGCTTCCCGATACGCCGCCAGGACGAACTCCAGCCCTGCAAACGCCGCAACCAGCATCAGGAGTGTCGAACGCGGTCGGTGGAAGTTGGTGAGAAGGGCATCCAGCTGCCGGAAATCGTAGGGAGGGTGGATGAAGAGGTTGGTCCATCCGGATGATGGTTCCAGTGCCCCGCTGGCTCCCGCCGTCTCGAGGGTTCGCACCGTGGTCGTCCCGACGGCCCAGACGCGTCCCCCGGCTGCGCGGGCCGCGTTGACCGCCTCCGCGGTCTCGGCTGGGATGGTGTACCACTCTGCAAGCATGGTGTGCTTGGCCGGATCGTCCGTCTCGACCGGTTTGAACGTCCCCGGCCCCACGTGGAGCACGACGTCGACCAGCCGAACCCCTCGCCGCGTGATCTCCTCCAAGAGATCGGAAGTAAAGTGCAGCCCGGCCGTGGGAGCTGCGACGCTGCCCTCCCGAGAGGCAAAGATGGTCTGGTAGCGAGCCCAATCCTCGGGTTCGGGGCGGCGCTGGATGTAGGGCGGCAGCGGCATCTCGCCGTATTTCGACATGACCTCCCGCGGGGTGAGGTGGCCGGACCACCGGAGCCGTCTCAACCCACCACCAAGCACGTCCACGATCTCCACCTCGGCATCGTCCCCGAAGCGCACCCGACGTCCGGGCTTGAGCTTGCCACCGGGATGCACCATCGCCAGCCAGGTGCCGTCCGAATCGGCATGGACCAACAACACCTCTGCGTCGCGACCGCTCTCGCGATGGCCGCGGAGGCGGGCGGGCATCACGCGGCTCACGTTGCGGACGAGCACGTCCCCCGCCTTCAATAGCATCGGGAGATCCCGAAACCGCTTGTGCGCGACACGGCCGGAGGACCGCTGGAGGACCAGCAGTCGGCTGGCGGCTCGGTCCTCGAGAGGGTGCTGTGCTACTAGCTCGGAGGGGAAGTCATAGTCGAAGTCCGTGCTTCGCCTACCCACGCGCGCGGTCATCGAAGATGGAGCGCTGCCTGTCGCCCGTGGTCTTGGACGGGGCATAACCGAAGTGCTTGTAGGCACTGAGGCTGGCCGTTCGTCCCCTGGGGGTCCGGTGGAGGAATCCCTGCTGAATGAGGAAAGGCTCGTACACCTCTTCGATCGTTTCCGCATCTTCGCCCACCGCGACGGCGACGGTGTTGATGCCGACGGGACCGCCGTCGAATTTCTCGATGATCATTCTGAGAATTCGACTGTCCATGTCGTCGAGGCCGTACTCATCGACGTTGAGGCGTCCCAGCGCCACCTGGGCGACCGCACTCGTGATGGTCCCGTCGGCGCGGACCTGGGCGTAGTCCCGGACTCGGCGCAGGAGCCGGTTCGCCACGCGGGGGGTACCGCGGCTGCGCTTCGCGATCTCCGCGGCTCCGTCGGGCTCGATGTCAACTGTGAGGATTCGGGCTGAGCGAATCACGATCTGTTCCAGGTCGTCGGTGGGGTAATAGCCCAGTCGCTCCACAAGTCCGAATCGGGCCCGCATGGGTGGGGTGAGCAGCCCATAGCGCGTGGATGCGCCGATCAGCGTGAAGGGTTCCACTCCCATGGGAATCGTCTGCGCATGGGGGCCCTCGGCGACGCGGACGTCGACGCGGTAGTCTTCCATCGCCGGGTACAGGAATTCCTCGAGCACCGGGCGAAGCCGATGCACTTCGTCGATAAAGAACACATCACCATGGTGAAGTGTCGTGAGGAGCCCGACGAGGTCGCCCGGGCGTTCGAGAACAGGACCACTGGTAGACCGGATATTGACCGCCATCTCCCGTGCTATGAGCATTGCCAGCGTCGTCTTCCCGAGCCCAGGTGGTCCAAAAAAGAGGATGTGGTCGAGCGGCTCGCCTCGGGCCTTTGCGGCGTCGATGGCAATCTGGAGGCTCTCTTTGACCTTGGCCTGACCCACAAACTCGTCGAGGCGCGATGGGCGGAGAGTTGCTTCGGTTGCCGACTCGTCCGGCAGCGCGTCGGGCGTGGTAATCTGGGCGCGGGTCATGATCTGGTGGTCGCCAGCCACCGGACCGGGCGTTCGTCCTCGGCGATGCGGTGCGTCGTGCGGCACGTGACGCAGCGGTCATCGGCCTCGGTCGCGTCGACGGGAACCAGCCTTCGGTTCGTCGCGCCGCACTTCGTGCAGGTCCACTCAGCTGTCTTCATCGTGGCTTCGTTAAGAGTTGTAGTGCCGCGCGAATCAGGTCAACTGCTTCCCCCGAGCCATCCTGCGACAAAGCCGTTCGCACGGCCCTGTCCGCTTCAGCTGCACCGTATCCCAGATTGACGAGGGCCTGAATGGCCTGCTCAGCGGGGACCACGGCTGCCGCTGCCTCCTCGGCGGCGACGTCCCTGAGTTTGTCCCGGAGCTCGACAACGATACGCTCAGCGGTCTTCCTTCCGACGCCGGGGACCGTGCAGAGAGCCCCGACGTCCCCCTCCTGGACTACCCGGGCCAGCCTCCGTCCGCCCAGGGTCGAAAGGAGAGCCAGGGCCAACCGCGGTCCGACCCCGGAGGCACCGAGCAGGCGCTGAAAGATGGTACGTTCCTGACCGTCGTCGAAACCGTAGAGCGCCCATCCGTCCTCCCTGACGACGGGGACCGCGAGGAGGTCGATCGGTGCTCCCTCAGCTGGGAGCCGCTCGAGTACGCCGAGGGGGACGGCCAGCTCGTAGCTCACGCCACCCTGTGTGGAGACGATCACTCGGTCACCGGTCTTGGTCTGCAGGACACCTCGAACGCCCGAGATCACTGGCGGCCGGGCCGGCTCAGGAGATAGGCAAGGGCCACCGCGACGCCATCCGCCGCGTCGCTGGGGGCTGGGGCCCGGTGGAGCCGGAGGATTTGCTTCACCATGTACCCCACCTGTGGCTTCGTCGCTCCGCCCACGCCGGTGACACTCTTCTTCACGCTGGCCGGCGAGAACTCGGCGATCTCGATTCCCGCCTGGGCGGCGGCGAGCAGTATCACCCCGCGGGCGTGGCCGAGGCTGACAGTCGTCCGGACGTTCTTGGCGTAGAAGACGGTCTCGAGTGCCAACGCGGAGGGCTGGTGACGGGCGATGAGCTCGCACACGCCTTCGTAAAGCACGTCCAGCCGATGCCATATCTTGTGTCGGGGACTCGTGCGAATGACACCGCATTCGACGAGTCGGCTGCGCTCTCCATCCCGGCGTTCGACGATGCCATACCCCGTGACGGAGGTTCCCGGGTCGATGCCCAGGACGCGATGCTCAGCCGCTGACCGCCGCAAGTGTGTCGGCGTCGATGTCGAAGTTGCTGAAGACCTGTGAGACGTCGTCGTGGTCTTCCAGTGCCTCCGCGAGGCGTATGAGTTGTTCCGCTTCGTTGCCCTCCACCCGGACGGTATTCCGCGGGACCATGGCGATTTCTGTCTCATCGGCCACGACCCCCCTCTCAGCGAGCGCGTCCCTCACCGCATGGAGTCGAGATGGCTCGGTGGAGATGAGGTGCTGCTCCCCTTCCCGCGCGATGTCCTCGGCCCCGGCGTCTGCCGCCGCCTCCATGGCGACGTCCTCCGGGTAGCGCGTGGCGTCGACGTAGATTTGCCCCTTCTTCTCGAACATCCATGCCACCGAGTTCGGTGCTCCGAGATTTCCGCCGTGCTTCGAAAAGAGATGGCGGACCCCGGCAACCGTACGGTTCAGGTTGTCGCTGGTGACCATCACCATGATCGCGGCGCCACCGGGACCGTATCCTTCGTACGCGGCCTCCTCGTAATGCACTCCTTCGAGCTCGCCCGTTCCCTTCTTGGTCGCCCGCTCGATGTTATCCGACGGCATGTTGGCCGCTCTTGCCGCGTCGATCGCCGTGCGCAGGCGAGGATTCCCTGCAGGGTCCCCTCCGCCCTGCCGGGCGGCAACCGTAATCTCCTTGATGAGCTTCGTAAACTTCGCGCCACGTTTGGCGTCGGTGGCGGCCTTCTTATGCTTGATCTGCTTCCACTTGCTGTGGCCAGCCATGCGACCTCCGTGTCCGGTCAACCGCCCATCTCCCTTGTCCGCTCGATTGACTGCGGGAGAGGTGGGAGGTGCGTCAGCCCAACCAACCAATATAGAAACTGGCAAGCGACCCGAGCAACGAAATACTCGGGCCGCGCAAGAATCGGGTGGACTGGGTGGTGTGGGGGCCGACACCCTTCCTGCCGTCCATGAACGCGCTCAGCGGAAAGGTCCTGGTTGCGTATCTCACCGTGTGCATCGTGTGGGGTTCGACGTATCTCGCCATCCGTGTGGGCGTCAGGTATTTGCCGCCCGCCGTGTTCGGCGGCACCCGTTTCCTCGTGGCGGGCGCCGTGTTGCTGGCGGTGACGCTCGCGCTGGGTCGGTCGCTCCCCCGCCGGATGCGAGACTGGAGCACCGCCGCCGTCGTCGGGGTGCTGTTGCTCACCACAGCCAACGGCCTCGTGATCTGGGCGGAGCGTTACGTCGAATCGGGCACGGCGGCCGTATTCGTCGTGACAGTGGCCCTCTGGATGGCGGTATTCGACGCAGTGATTCCTGGGGGCGAGCGCAAGCCGACCTGGCGGCAGTACGCGGGGTTGCTTGCTGGCTTTGCCGGAACCTTGCTCCTGGTCGGCGCCGACCTCGAGGAGCTCCGGCGGGCGGATTGGCGTGGGCCGCTAGCGCTGATCGGGGCGTCGGCCTCTTGGGGGCTGGGATCGGTGTACGCCAAACGCAACCCGGTGGAGACGGGTGCGTATGTCACCGCCTCACTGCAAATGCTCATCGGTGGCGCGGTGTTGCTGGCTATCGGCCTGGCCGCCGGTGAAGGAGCGAGCGTACGGTTTGCGTTGCCTGGTCTCTTGGCCCTGGGCTACCTCATCATCTTTGGATCTATCATTGGCTATACGAGCTACGTGTACCTCCTGACCCACTGCTCCCCGACGGTCGCCGGCACCTACGCCTATGTGAATCCGTTCGTGGCCGTGCTCTTGGGATGGGCCATTCTCGATGAGGAAGTCACGCTCCGCACCTTCCTGGCGACGGCGATCGTGCTGGGTTCGGTACTTTGGGTTCGGCGGGAAAGTGAGGCCGTGCGGCAACAAAGACCGGTGTGGGAGGTCGGCTAGGTTAGGGCTATGCCTCCTGCGTTCGCGAGCCGCTGCTCTGCCCTAACGGTCCGCGTCCAGCATGTCTTCGAACCGGAGCCAGTGTTGGTAGAAATACAGGTCGACGAACCCCGTCGGCCCGTTGCGGTTCTTGGCGACGATCAGCTCTGCGGCCCCCTCCACCCCTCCTTCCGGCCGGTACATCTCCTCTCGATACAGGTTGAGCACGACATCGGCGTGGTGTTTCACGGCGCCCAGCGCCCCGAAGTCGTCCAATGTCGGTCGCGGGTCGGGTCGCGAGCCATCGAAGCGCAGGAGCTGGGAGATCGTGAGGCACACGATCTGTCGTTCCAACGCGAGCGCCTTCAGCGCACGGACTGAGGCGGCCGTGTCCTCATCATGCGTCGCGCGCGCGCCGAGGGGCGGTACGAGCTGCAGGTAGTCGATGACGAGCAAGTCCAGGCCGTGTTCCCATGCGGTCGCGACTGTGGATTCGAAGTCTTGGCCGAGTGGTCGCAGGACGAGCGGTAGGTCCTGGATGCGTAGGGCGGCGGCACCCAGGGCCGCGCGCTCGGCCTCACGAAGCTGAGCTGCGCGGATGTCGTCGATCCGCGCCCGGGCCTGTATCGCCAGGGCGCGTTCCAGCAGTCGATTGTCGTTCATCTCGCCGGAGAGGAGCACGACGCGGCTCCCGCCGGCAGCGCTTCGGAGGGCAAGGCTCAACGCGAATGCCGATTTCCCGGAGCCCACGTCGCCGCCGAGGACCACCAAGTCCCGCTTCCGAAATCCGCCGCCGAGGGCGCGATCTAACGACAGGAATCCCGAGGGGACGGTGTCCGGCCCGTGTTGTCCGGGGCCACGGTGGTCGACGGCCGTGACTAGCTTGGTCAGCGAGTCTCTGTTTTTCACGGTCTGGCTTCGACCTCCCGAGCAGCCGTTCGAGCCGCGGCGGCCAGTGCGGCAGCGGCCGCCGGCCCAACAGAGTCGGCCGCTGGGCCAACGAGTCGCTGCAGCACGAGCTGCGGAGTGTCCGGCGTCGGTGCCTGCAACTCCCTTATGCCGCTCGCAATCGCCCGGCGCAGTGGTGCGGGAAGAGAGAGACTGCTCAGCCGTCGCTCGAGCTGACGGAGCCGCTGCAGGTGGATTCGCTCCGTGAGCGCTTCCGGCGGGAGCAGTCCCTGGCAGGCTCGCACGATGAGCCAGAGGGCGAAGAACCCGTTTCGCTGGGGTCCTCGCGCCGCCAGGGCCATCGCCCCGAAGATGTGATCCTCGATGTCGGCGAAGATGGCCGGCGTCATGGTGAGGGCCGACGTGAGCGCGGCGATCGCAGCGCACCCACAGTTGGGGGCCGGGGCGTTGGGGTCGGGAAGACGTCGTGCAAGGTGGGGAATGTACGGAGCCCCCGGTGGGCTCGCCAGAGAACCGATGGTGCAGGTAGTTTGTGGGTATGCCAAGGCCGAAGACAATTCTCTGGGTGGATGACGAAGTCGAATCCCTCGACGCCCATGTTCTGTTCCTGCGGGAACAGGGCTATGAGGTGGAGCAGGCCGCGCACGGAGACGACGCCATCGCGCTGCTCCAGCGGCAACCGTACGGGGTCATTCTCCTCGACGAGCAACTTCCGGGGAAGCGGGGACTCGAGCTCGTGATCGAGATCCGCTCTCTGGATCCGGCGGTGCCTGTGGTCATGGTGACGAAGAGCGAGGAAGCCGCGACCATGCGTGAGGCCATCGGGATCCAGATGGATGATTACCTGGTGAAGCCCGTCAATCCACGACAGGTCCTCACGGTGGTGACGCGCCTGCTTGAGGGTGACCGGATCCGACAGCAACGACTGGCTCGGGATTTCGTGGTACGCTTCCGGGAGCTGGAGCAGCGACGGACGGGGCAACTGGGATGGCGGGAGTGGGTCGAGTTGGCGGTGGAGCTCGCGCAGTGGGAGGTACGGCTCTCGCCAGCGGACGAATCGGGACTCAAGGACGCCCTTCGTACGCTGCAGGCGAGCCTCCATCAGGATTTCGCCGGCTACATCACGGAGCACTATCCCCGGTGGCTCGCGAACCCGGAAGCGGATCGTCCTCCCCTGTCGGTGGATGTGTGCAGCGAGTTCCTGATCCCCTTGTTGAAGAGTAAGGGACGCGTGTTATTCGTGGTGGTCGACTGCCTGCGACTGGATCAGTGGGAGTTGTTGAAGCCTCTGGTCACGGACTTCTTCGATCTCGAAGAGTCGTACTACTTCAGCATCTTGCCCACGGCCACGCCGTTCTCCCGCAACGCCATCTTCAGCGGCCTGTTTCCTGTGGAGATTCAGGCACGCCATCCGGAGTGGTGGGGGGAGCGGGACGATGAAAGCCTGAACGCGCACGAAGCGGAGCTTCTCGGGGAGCAGCTCCGGGAGCTCACGGGCGAGCACGTTCCGGTGCGGTACGAAAAGGTGGCCTCGAATGCGGAGAGCGAGACCCTACTCAAGAAGCTGCCGGCGCATTTATCGCAAGACGGGGTCACTGCGCTGGTATTCAATTTCGTCGATCAGCTAACCCACGGTCGGGCGGAGCACGCCATCCTGTACCAAGTAGCGCGGGATGCGGCTGCGCTTCGGAGCCTCACGCGCACTTGGTTCGAGGACTCTGCGCTATTCCGGGCTCTGAAGGAAGCGGAGCGCCGCGGTGTTCCAGCGCTGCTCACGACGGATCACGGATCGATCATGTGCAACACGCCGGCTACGGTTTTTGCCAAGCGAGATGCGACGGCCAATCTTCGCTATAAGTTCGGGAGCGATCTTCGAGCGGAGCGGCGATCGATTGCCCTCTCGGTCCAGGATTTCCCAGCGTGGGGGCTCCCCAAGATGCGGCTCGGTGTGCGCCTCCTCATAGCATTGGGGGATCACTTCTTCGTCTATCCGACGAAGCTGCGAGAGTACCAGGCTCGCTACCGGGGCTCATTCTTGCACGGCGGAGTGACTCCCGAAGAGATCGTTCTCCCCGTCGCGCTCCTGACACCGCGCTAGTCGCCGTAGCGTGCGTCGGTTCGGCCGACTTCTCAGCTTTCTCAAGCCCTATCGCGTCACCTTCGTCGTGAGCGCCGTGGCGGCGTTCACCGCGGCTGCACTGGACGGGTTCGCGCTGGCCCTCCTGATTCCGTTCCTCCGTCTGCTGTTCGAAGCCAGCCCGGGTCTCCCGGACGTGCCGACCTTTGCGGAGCGGGCGATCGACCTGATGGCCGGCGGGTTCGTGGCTACGGGGGAGCGCGCGACAGCGCTCCGAAACGTGGTGGTCCTGGTGCTGGCTAGTATCGCGGTCAAGAACGGAGCGGTGTTCACTGCGGAGTACCTGGCCGCGTCCATTCAGGAGAAGGTCGCCCGTGACCTTCGGACGGCGCTTCATGCGCATGTGCACGACCTTGGACTGGGGTACTTCCGGAGCGCCAAAACTGGCCAACTCGTGAGCCGGGTGGTCGCAGACGCCGATCAAGCCACGGGTATCGTGAGCTCGGCCCTCATCACCACGCTGCAGAACACGGTGCTGGCGGCGGTTTACATCCTCATTTTGTTCTCGCTCTCGTGGGAGCTGTCGCTGATCACCCTCACCCTAGCGCCCCTGATCGTGCTCGTCTTGCGGCCCATTCTCCACGGATTGCGAACGCGCATTCGTGCGGCGCTGGACGACCGAGGCGAACTCACTGCGGTCATGAGCGAGAGTATCGAAGGGGCGCGACAGGTGAAGGCACATGGTGCTGAGGGTTACGAACGACGTCGGTTCGGCGACGCGGCGGACCGCTATCTGTCGGGCATGCTCGGCGTACGACGGCTGGCCGCCCTGGCAAGCCCGCTGAGCGAGACCCTCGGGGCGGCGGTGATCCTCCTGCTCCTCATGGGGTCCTGGAGCGCCAACCCGGAAGGGCTGCGACCGGAGGTCTTCCTGACCTTCGTGGTCATTTCGTTGCGCCTGCTTCGGCCGGTGAAGTTCCTGTCACAGTTCCCGGCGCTGGCGGAGCACTCGCTCGCGGCCGCGGATCGCGTCTTCGAGATCGTGAACCGGCCGCCCGACGATGTCGATCCTCCTGGTGTCCGCCACTTTCCGGGCCTCCGGCAGGAGATCGTCTTCGAGGATGTGTGGGTGGCGTATGAGCCTGGGCGGTGGGTGCTACGCGGTGTGGACCTCACGGTGTCGCGCGGTGAGGTCGTGGCGATCGTGGGATCGTCTGGGGCTGGGAAATCCACCCTCGCCGATCTCTTGCCTAGGTTCGTCGAGCCACAACGCGGTCGGGTCTCCGTGGACGGCGTGCCCGTGTCGGCGTACGGTCGGCGGTCCCTGCGGCGGGCGATGGGGATCGTCAGTCAGCATACGGTCATCTTCAACGACACTGCGCGGGCGAACATCGCCTACGGCGACGATGCCGGCGCGTCGGATGCGGCCGTGAGAGCAGCGGCTCAGGCCGCGAACGCGCACGGGTTCATCGAGAGTCTCCCAGAGGGCTACAACACGGTACTCGGGGAACGGGGTATGCGTCTCTCCGGCGGCGAACGCCAGCGGATTGCCATTGCTCGAGCGCTCCTTCGCGACCCACCCATCGTCATCCTCGATGAAGCGACCTCGTCGCTGGATCCGGAATCGGAGCGACTGGTGCAGGAGGCCATCGGACGGCTCCTCGCCAACCGCACCGTCCTCGTCATCGCGCACCGACTCTCAACGGTGGCTCGGGCAGATCTGATCGTCGTGATGGATGGGGGGCGTTTGGTGGAACGCGGACGCCACGGTGAACTGATCAGGGCGGGAGGATTGTATCAGCGATTTCATTCGCTCGAACCAACCGGAGGGAGCTGGTAGTTCAGGCTGCGGAGGCCTGCGGTCGGTCCTTCGGGATGGCGACGATGGCGTTCGTAGGGCATTGCCGGAGGAACTCGGCGTCCACCGGGTTCCACATCTGCACCGGCTCGGTCACCACGGCCTTCCCTCGCTCGTCCATCGTGAAAAGACCGGGTGGGCCATGGATGCGACAGGCGCCGCAGCCGATGCACCGATCTCGCTCCACCCGGATGACACATTCGCTGCGCGGAAACACCCCCCGAGCCCCTCGTGGGGGCACGGCGTCGGGGCTCTCGAGGATGCGGTGCGCGGCTCGATACCCTTCGTCCAGTAGCTCCCGCGAGTGGATGAAGGAGAAGAGGCCGATGTGGTCCACCTGCGGCTGGATCAGGAGTAACGGTGGGCGGCTCCACTGTCGGAGGGTGTTGATCCGCATCGTTTGGATGCCGAACTCGATTGCACGAGCGTAGACGGCCGCGAACCCCATCTTGTGCACGTCGGTTCGGAGCGCGGCCGTCGATCCGACGTCCACAGCCACGACCAGATCCCGATCTCGCGACACCGTCGCGCGCACCGGCAGATTGGAAACGGCGGCGCCGTCGACGAAGAAGCGTCCCTCGATCTCCCGCGGCGGCAGATAAGCCGGTAGCGCACAGGAGGCGAGCACGGCCTCGGCTACGGCGATATCGGTGAGACCGGGCGACCCCCAGAACACCTGGTGGCCGGTCGCGAGGTCGAGTGTGTTGACTAGGAGCGGTCGATTCAGTTCGCGAAAAGTGATGTCACCCAGCAGGCCTCTGACGAAGTGCTCGAACGGCTCGCGCCGATAGAGAGCAGGGGAGCTCATGCGTTTGAGTGCCATATCGCGGTGGGCCAGCCGAAACAGGTCGCTGCGTTTGAGCTCGAGGGCAATAGCGGTGAGATCTGCGGGAGAGAGGCCGGCGCACCACGCTGCACCAACGAGGGCTCCGACGCTCGACCCCACGACATCGATGGGGAGCGTATCCTGTTCTTCGAGGGCAGTGAGTACGCCGATGTGGGCCAGGCCCTTCATGCCTCCGCCACCTAGAACCAAGGTGAATCGGCGTCCGTACAAACCGGTATCCCTCCGTTGTCCAATCGGTCAAGCAACCAGCTGATAGCCGACGCTTCGTAGCCACGATACCCCTCGCGCCGCTACCTTACCCTTCCATACACCACCACCCCGTTTGGTTGCCCGTGAGCCAACCGCGAATCTCCGCAGTCAACGTCGACGGCGTCGCCCACGCATTCCGCGAGCTTCGAGCCGCGGAGTACCCGTGGACGGCCGAAGTGACGTACTTGAACAACGCAAGTATTGGGCCAATCCCGCAGCGTACGCGTCGGCTGCTCGACGCGCTCTCCGCGAAGCGTGCAGCGCCGCATTCGTTGGAGGATCGGGATCTCGCTGGTGCGCTGGTGGACGCGCGTCATGCTGCCGCCGAGCTCATCAACGCCGAGGCCAGCGAGATCGCTCTGGCAACGAACACGAGCTATGGTCTCAACGTCGCGGCGCGGGGTTTGCCCATCCAACCTGGCGAGATCGTGCTCGTGCCCGATGGAGAGTTTCCCGCCAACGTCTATCCATGGTTGTTACTGCAGGAACGTGGCGTGCGCGTGGAGCTGGTCCCTCCTTCTCCGCAGGGGTGGCCCGACGAGACGTACCTGCTGCAGCGTCTCGAGGACCCCCGTGTGCGGGTCCTGGCCATATCGCTGGTGCAGTTCGCCAACGGCTTCCGTGCTGACTTGCCGGGACTCGGCGCCGCTGCGCGGCGGAATGGGACGTTCGTCGTCGTCGACGCCATTCAGGGCATCGGACAGGTACCGCTAGATGTGCGTAACACCCCGGTGGACGTGCTTTCATGCGGTGCGCAGAAATGGTTGCTGTCACCATGGGGATCGGGGTTCTTCTACGTCCGTCGAGAATTGCTCGACACAGTCGAGCCACCATTCGGTGGCTGGATGGCCTTCGAAGGGACCGACGATTTTGCTTGCCTGACTCGGTACGATATGACTCCACATCATGACGCCCGCCGGTTCGAGCTCGTGACGCTGCCCTTCCAAGATCACATGGGCATGGCAAAAAGCGTCAGAATGTTGCTGGATTTGGGAATCGCGAACATCGCCGGTCACCTGCGACGGATTCGCCGTCCCCTACTGGACGCGGCGGCGCGAGGAGCGTTCGAGATCGTGTCGCCGACGGATGGTGTGCACGAGTCTGCGATCGTCTGCGTTCGGACACGGGATTCCCACGCCTCATACCGTGCCCTCGTGCGCGCTGGCGTGGTGAGCGCGTTTCGGGAGGGTGCGATCCGCTTCTCACCTCACTGGTACAACACCGAAGCAGAGATGGAACGAGTGGCCGCGATCCTCGAAGGGTCGGAGTGACGAACTGCGTCTTCTGCCGCGTCGTCGCGGGGACGGCACCGCGGAGCATCGTGTACGAAGACGATGACCTGGTCGCGTTTCTCGATCTGTTTCCCGTACATCCAGGACATACTCTGGTCGTCCCGCGGGGACATGTGGCGGACCTCTGCTCGTGTCCTCTTCCGATAGCGGCGCGTCTCTTTCGGGCCAGCACGTGTCTCGCTCCGGCGATCGTGGATGCGACGGGCGCGCAGGGGTTCAACGTGTGGACCGCGAACGGGGCGGCTGCCGGTCAGGAGATCTTTCACCTGCACCTCCACGTGCTGCCACGCTTCGACGACGATGCCTTCGGTCTCCGTTTTCCGAAATCTTATCCTAAAGAGGCGTCGCGGCTCGAGCTCGACGCCATGGCGGAAAGGATCAAGTTGAAGCTGTGAAGATGAAGTCAGTCTTCTTGCCGCGCCGGAGCCAGAGGTAGCGACCGGCCAGGAGATCGGTAGGGCTCGTCGAGGCATCGATGGAGAGAGGCTCGCCGTTGAGAGAGATCCCACCTTGGGACAAGAGCCGCCGGGCCTCGCTCTTCGACTTCACAAGGGTGGAGCGGGCGACCAACTCGACCGCCTGAACGCCAGAAGCGAAATCGGCCGGCAGTGCTCCGCTGGGGAGCTCTGCAGCAAGGGTCTTCCACGTGGTGGGATCGGCGTCACGTGGGTCGAGCTCCCCGAATATAATTCGCGATGCCTCCCTGACCTGCCGGGCAACCGTCTCTCCATGGACACGTGACGTCGCGTCGAATGCGAGCCTCTTGTGCGGGGCCCGAGCCCCGGCATCTCTCGTGTGCATGGCCAACAGGGCGTCGATCTCCTCCCGCCCATCGAAGGTGAAGATCTTCAGGTACGACTCGGCATCGCGATCATCGACGTTCACCCAGAACTGATAGAACTGGTACGGCGAGGTCATTTCGGGATCGAGCCATACCGAGCCATCTTCGGTCTTGCCGAACTTCGCTCCGCCGGCCGTCGTGACCAGGGGAGTCGACAGACCGTGCGCCTTCCCGCCGGCAACCCGCCGAATGAGCTCCGTTCCCGCGGTGATGTTTCCCCACTGGTCCGAGCCGCCGAGCTGCAGCTCGCAATTCCGCGTGCGGAACAGGTGCAGGAAATCGTAGGCTTGCAGCAACATGTAACTGAACTCGGTATACGAGATGCCGGAATCGAGGCGGCTCTTCACCGATTCCTTCTGGAGCATGTAGTTCACGGTGAAGTGTTTCCCGATATCGCGCAGGAAACCCACGACATCCAGCATGGCGAGCCACTCGAGGTTGTTCAGCATTTCGGCGTCGTGAGGGCCCGGCCCGAACTCGAGGAAGCGCCCGAGCTGCTGGCGCTGGAGCTCGGCGTTCGTCTCCACCGCGGCTTCGTCCAGGAGTAGCCGTTCGACTCGCTTGCCGCTGGGGTCACCGATGAGGCCGGTCCCGCCCCCGACGAGGACGACGGGTTTCCCTCCCGCCTGCTGCAGGTGCGCCAGGAGCATGACCTGCACGAGGTTGCCGATCTGTAGACTGCGGGCAGTGGGGTCGAACCCCACGTATCCCGTGATGGGACCACGGGCCAGACGCTCGGGGAGACCGGGGGTGTGGTCGGCCAGGAGGCCGCGCCATGCGAGCTCGGGGAGCAACCTCTCCATTGGCACGAAGGTTAATGTGTGCCCGAGAACGCTGGCAAGCTGCCGAGGGGGCGGCTACGTTTCAAACGATGAAGGAATTGTCGAGTGGTGTCTGGGAGCGCGCGCGGAAGCTAGCTCACAAATGGGGAAGCGGGCCGGCCCTGGGAGTCGTGCTGATGGGCGGGTTCGTTACGGTGAGTCTCGGAGCTGGACTCGCCGTCGGCTCGTGGACCCGCGCGTGTGCCGGGAATGCGTGTCCCTCCATCGTACAACTCGAGGGGTATCGTCCCACTCAGGCCGCAAAGGTCTACGCCGCGGACGGACGCTTGATCACCGAGCTGGGCCACGAACGCCGTACGGTCCTCAGCTTCGATGAGATCACGCCGGCGCTTCGGGCGGCGTTCATCGCCGTGGAGGACAAACGGTTCTACGAGCACGGGGGTATCGATCAGCGACGTGTGATGGGAGCTATCAAGGCGAATTTGCTGTCGCTGAGTTATGCGGAGGGTTTCTCCACGATCTCGATGCAGCTGGCCCGAAACATCTTTCCCGACGATCTGCCAAGCACGAAATCCATTCGGCGAAAAGTGCGAGAGATGCGCGTCGCGCTCGAGTTGGAGCGTACCTACACCAAGGACCGGATCCTCGAACTGTACCTCAATCAGATCTATTTGGGTGGAAGTGCATACGGTGTCGAAGCCGGCGCGCGGCGCTACTTTGGCAAGTCGGCCAAGGATCTGAATCCCGCTGAAGCCGCCCTCCTCGCAGCCATCGCCAACGTCCCCGGGCGTTATGACCCCCGTC
This sequence comes from Gemmatimonadota bacterium, assembly GCA_039591615.1. Lineage (GTDB taxonomy): Bacteria > Gemmatimonadota > Gemmatimonadetes > Gemmatimonadales > GWC2-71-9 > JBDHDH01. The sequence goes on from JBDHDH010000025.1 coordinate 36,324, forward strand.
GGTTCCCCGAACGGGGGCTTCAGCGTCGGAATCTGGTCATCAGCCTGATGCGCGATCAGGGATACCTCCGCGCCGAGGAGGCGGAGCGCTGGAAAGCATATCCCATTCGCCTGAGCTCCAGGGAAGACTTTCAGGACGTTGCGCCGTACTTCGTCGAGTGGGTGCGGCAGCAGTTGTACGACCGATTTGAAAGCAAGCTGTACGAGAGGGGCTACCGAATCTACACGACGCTGGACCTCGACATGCAGCTCGCGGCCGAGCGGTCCCTCGAGGACCAGCTCGAGCGCATCGAGGACGGGCAGCTCGGGAGCTACCGACACGGAACGTACCAGGAGTTCCTGGAGCAGGAGACTGAGCAAGGGGGGAAAGTGCGGGAGACGCCATACCTGCAGGGGAGCCTGGTCACGCTGGATGCCAGCACCGGTTACGTCCGGGCGATGGTGGGTGGACGCGACTACTCCCATTCGGAGTTCAATCGAGCGACGCAGGCTCGGCGGCAGGCCGGGTCGACGTTCAAGCCCTTTGTCTTCACGGCGGCCGTTCGAGCCGGGCGGCCCGCGAGCTACATCGTCGATGACAAACCGGTCAGCGTCATGCAGAATGACACCCTCCCGTGGGAACCACAGAACTTCGACGACCAGTTCCTGGGACCCATGACCCTTCGTCGCGGCCTGACGCTCTCACGGAACCTCGTCGCCATCCGTCTGGGCATGGAACTCGGGGTGCGGACGGTGGTCGGGGAAGCGGCGCGGTTCGGACTCTCCACTCCGCTTCCTGCGTTCCCCTCGCTCTATATCGGATCGGCGGACGTGCTTCCCATCGAGATGGCGTCAGCCTATTCGACCTATTCGACGCTTGGGACACGGGCGGCACCGGTGGGGATCCTCCGAGTGGAGGACGTCGACGGAAACATCATCTGGGAGCCGCAGGTCCGACGCGATGAGATCATCGATCCTGTGCGGGGGTGGATACTCACCAGCATGCTGGAGGATGTCGCCAACAGAGGAACGGCGTACGGCTCCGTGCGGCTTCGTGGCGGCTTCACCCACCCCGCCGGGGGCAAGACGGGCACGACCAACGACGGAACGGACGTTTGGTTCATCGGTTTTACGTCCGAATTCGTGACGGCCGTGTGGATGGGGTTCGACCAGCCCCGCAAGATCATCGTGAATGCGACCGGGGGACGGCTGGCGGCGCCGGCCTGGGCGGCGTACATGAACGAGGTATACGAGAGGCGCCCGCCACCGGTCGGCTGGGACCGACCCGAGTCCCTCATCGCGCGTGAGATCGACAACACCACGGGGCTCCTGACGACGGCCTTTTGCCCTCGGCGGGAGCGGCGCTGGGAGTGGTTCATCCCGGGGACGGAGCCCGAGGAGCGGTGCCCGGTCCACAATCCCTTCCTACGGGGCATCTCCATCACCCCTCGCGAGGGTTCCCCCGTCGGCGGCGATCACTGAGGTGTGGGTGGCTCTTCCCCTCACCTGCCGGGGTAGTGGCAGATTGAAACGCACGGCCGGCGATAGAGGTCCTTGACTCGGACGGTGGCAGGGGTATTAGAAGAGGATAGGCGCAGCGTACTGAGTCGGGCTGTGAGTGGTCCCGCCCGCCCCTCCCAGGCGAGTCCCCCACCGGGCGGCAGGGGACTCAGTACGCTGCGCGCTGCCGTTTCATTCTCCCTACGAGACGCGGTGTGGTTGGTTTCACCGAGTCTCCCGGTTTTTGTGTGAGCTCAGTTGATTAGATGCGCCCGGCGATGAGATGGTTGCATGGTGATCCTCAAGGCCCCCGTTTCGGACCGCAACGCGCTGCAGCCCGGCGCGACTCCTAGGCAGTTGGAACGGGCCTCCTGTGGGGCCGCAACCGCGCGCGTGCAACATCTTGCTCAACGCCAGGTGTGGCGAGCGTGCGGCGGATAGCTCCCCCGGACTCCATAAGGCGTAAGTGTCCAACGAGATACGGATTCGGCGTCGATCGTGGATCGAGCGGCATGCGGGTTGCCCGTCTTGATGATGCCGGTGTGGCGTCCGCGGGACAGCGGAGGGTTGCCGGTTTACCTGTCGTGCCTTCTCTTTTGAGTAGTGGGAATATTCGGATGAGTGAACCGGGGAGCGTGTATCTGCGGGCTCGGCGGGGCTTCACCCTCATCGAGATCGTCATCGTGGCGGTGATCATCGGGCTGCTCGCGGTGATTGCTCTCCCGAACATCGATCTATCCCGGTATCGCATCGATAGCGCGATGCGGAGTGTGGGGACGAGCCTCCAAGCGGCCCAGCGTCGCGCGGTGACCAGGCAACACGACGTCATTGTGCTGTTCGACGTGACTGCTCAGACCATTCGCGTGCACGAAGACGCCAACAATGACCAGCAGCAGGACACAGGTGAGCTCGTCCGAGCCATCCCGATGGGCGACCAGGTTGCCATCGGGCGAGGAAACGCCCCGGCGCACCCCCTTGGCGCCGGGCCGGTCACTTTCACTGCCGAGGTGGGGGGGGTTCCGGCCGTCACCTTCCATCGGAATGGCAGCGCGAGCGGGCACGGCGGGGTGTTTGTGACATCGCGTCGGGCCATCAACAGCGGCGGGCACCCCGAAGACTCCCGCCTCATCGAGATCGAACGAGCCACCGGTCGGGTTTCATGGTGGCGCTACCTCCCTCCCTCCTGGAGACGGGAGTTCTGATGCGGTCTTCACGCGGTTTCACGCTGATCGAGATCATGATCGCCCTGGTGATTCTGACGGTGGTGGTGCTGGGTCTGGCGACGGCAACAGCGCAGGTGGTTCACGTGGTGACCCTCAGCGACCGGAACGCCGCAGCAATCCAACTGGCGGACAGCAGGATCGAGGAAGTGCAGATGTCTCCGGATTACAACGGGCTTGAATCGTTGTTCGCTGGAACGGAGAGCAGCTTTCCCGAGCTCCCGGGGTACACGCGTGAGACGAAGATCCAACGGGTCGGCGGCCTGGGGCAAAATCAAGATTACAAGAAGATCACAGTCACGGTGACGGGCCCGGGGGTACCGGACCCAGTTGCACGGACCGTCACGGTGGCGGCACCATGACGACACGCCGGACGACCGAACACGCACGGGGTATGACCATCATCGAAATGTTGGTGGCCATGGCGGTTTTCTCCCTGGTCATCGCCGGAGCGTTTGCCGTGCTCCGCTCCGAGAGTCGTGGGATGCGTCTCGGTTCTGAACGGGCGTCAGCGCTTCAGAACCTCCGCTTCGCCGCTAACGCGCTGGAGCTGGACCTGCGCACGCTCGGGGCGAACGTGCCGGACGAGCAGCCGTTCATGATCTACGCTGACCAAGACGTGCTGGCGTTCAACGCCGATTACGCGACGAATCTCCCAAACGACCCCTACGCCGTCTACTACGATCCCGACGCTCCGGCCGGGTCGGTGACAGCTCTGACGGTGTCTCAGAGCATCACCATTCCTCTCACGTCTTTCACCTACCCCGATACGAGCTACATGGGGATCGGTGGTGGTACGAACAGTCCGGCCGAGACGCTCATCTTCTTCTTCGACCTCGACACGTCGACGACGCGGACGGATGACTACGCCCTGTACAAGCAGATCAATGGCGACCCGCCCGAGATCGTTGCGCGGGACGTCCTTCAAACCCCTGGCAGGCCCTTCTTCGAGTATCACCAGCTTCGGGTACCGCTGAGCGCGCCCCCCTACGTGGAGGCCGTACCGACAGACTCGCTTCCCCTGACGCACGACGTGGCGATCCATGGGAGCGTTCTCGACACGGGGCTGACCGCGCAGGTGGATAGCGTGAGGGGAGTCCGCGTGAGCTTCACGGTGACGAACGGTCGTACGGGAGACGCGGAGCATCGGCGTTCTCTCTCGCGCTTGATCCGTCTACCCAATGCTGGTCTCGCGGTGAAACGGACCTGCGGCGACGAGCCGATTCTGGGGACGTTTCTGTTGGCGACGCCGGGCGCCGATGTGACGAGCGGTGATCCCATCGTTACGCTCACGTGGGACCAGGCGGTGGACGAAGGTGGTGGCGAGCAGGATGTGACTCGCTACGTCATCTGGCGGCGTCTGGCGTCGGAGTCCGAGTTTGGAGATCCCTATTTCAGTATTCCACCAGGTAATGCCGCGTATACGTACGTCGATCGGGCCGTGACCTCGGGAGATTCCTACGTCTATGCGCTCGCGGTGCAGGACTGCACCCCGTCCCTGTCCCCCACAGCGGTGGCGGGGCCGGTGGCCATCCCGTGAGCGAGGAGGCAGCAGCATGCGTGTGAAGGAGCAGCTACGAAGCGAGCATGGTATCGCCCTGGTCGTCGTGCTTCTCGTTGCGATGGCCGTGGCCGCGATTTCCCTAGGTGCCGGCATGCTGAGTACGAGCACCAACGCCATCAATCTCTATAGCGAACGCCTCAGTTCCCTGGAGGCGGTCGCTGAGGCTGGGTTGGAAGAGGCCCGATCTGCCATCAACGGTGACAAGTCGCTCTACCCGGACAGCAGCTACAACGTGCTCGAGGATGGCGCGGCCGTCACGGATGCCGACGGCGGTGAGATCCCCAACGTCCGCCGATCCACCTACGTAGGACCTACGGGTGTGACGACCGGTCAGTATGGCGTGTTCGGGAGCATCGTGACGGTGGTGGAGGACGACTTCGGGAACGAGATCGTCCGCCGCAACGAAGTGTTCCAAGAGAGCTTTGCGAAGTACGCCTACTTCACGAACAGCGAGGGTGGTGCCATCTACTTCCTTGGCGGCGACCAGATCTTCGGCCCCGTCCACTCGAACGACCAGATTAAGATCCACAACACCGGGGCCACGTTCCACGGGCCCGTGGAAACTGCCCAAGACGTGCTGGATCCCCAGTTCGCCACCTTCATGCAGGGATACACCGAGTTCGGGCGCTTCATACCGTTGCCGCAGATGGCGGATCTCTTGAAGCTCAAGGTGCAAGCGCAAGCTGGAAACACGGCCTTCACGGGGAATAGTGCCGGCGGCCCTGGCGAGGCGACGACCCGTCTCGAGTTCGTGGCTATCGACCTGAACGTCGACGGCGATGTCTCGGACGACAACGAGGGATTCGTCAAAGTCTATCAACACCTCACCGATGCGAGATGGGTAACGGCAGACGAAGCGGTAGGAACGCTTCAGACCTCTCGCCATTGTGGCGACTTCTTGAACCATGGCGGCCAGTTCGTCCGGGCGGAGAATCACCCCGCCGGGGGGCACGATTGGAAGGATGGATTGCTCGACCCGAGTCGCCGGTGCTACCCCGGTGGCCACGACTCGCTGAATGCAGGAGGCAGCTTCATGGCGGCGGATCCCGAGGGCGGTCAGTGGCTTGCGTGGCCCGGGGCGGTCGATCCGGCCGTGGCGGGGCGGCCCGATGGCGCCTACCTCTTCCCTATCAGCCGGGAGCTCAACCCGTCGTTCAAGGGAGTGATCTTCGTGGAGGGAAAGGTGGCCATCAGTGGCGTGCTACGTGGACGCGTGACGGTAGCGGCCACAGACGACATCGTGATTGTCGATGACCTGACGTATTCAGTCGATCCCGGAGCCGGAACGTGTCGAGACATCCTGGGGATCTTCGGCGGTGATGATGTCATCGTGGCGGACAATGTCATCAATGCCCCGTGGCTTCCGGGCGGTGGGAATCCCGACCCGTACCTGACGTTCGACGACACCAAGGACGAGTTCATTCACGGAGTCGTCTTGGCCCTCCGCAACTTCTCTGTGGAGAACTTCGCCTCTGGAGCGACTACCGCCGAGGCCTGTGAAGCGACGAATTGGGGCCGAGGATGTCTCTATCTCACTGGTGGCGTCATTCAGGATACACGGGGTCCGGTTTCGTATTCGCAGGCAGTTGGGGGCTCCGGGTACCTCAAGCGATACGCCTACGACCAATGTGCGGCCGTGGATCCTCCGCCCTACTTCCCAACAACTGGCCACTTCGCCAGGGGTCGCTTCTTCGAGGTGGATCCCGTGAGCTTCGACGTTGCGCAGTACTACCAGCAGCTGACACCGAATTGAGTAGGCTCCGGCGCGGCAAGTGCGCGGGCCCTGGATCTGTCAAGCCGGGCCCGCTTCTGTTCCTGGGGTAGCTACCCTGCCGTTATCCCCCTTACCGTGCAGTGCCTTGCAGATGGATTTACGCCACACCGCGCCGTACTGGGGGTGGACCCCGTCGATCCGCGGGTCAATGGCGGCGCGTTCTTCACGTGACCCTTCGAGTGGCGTTTCGCTCCGCGGAACCTGACGTACGAGCGAAACCGGATCTAGCCCGGGGTGCCCCCAAAGTGGGGAGGATGGGGACGCGGGCTGTCGTCGTCGCGAACGGTGGCAGCCCGCTTGGGTTGCGCCAGGTGTGCGGCGTGACGAATCGGCCGGGTCACGCGCGGCGGGCGGGGGAGAAGCGTGAGGCTCAGTCCGGCGAGGATCGCCCCGCCGCCAGCCGCCGTTCGCCATGTCAGGTCCTCGCCGAGGATCGCCATCCCGAGTACGACGGCGATGAGAGGCGTCACGAGCGTTATGAGCATGGTCTTTGTGACATCCATGTGCTTGATGAGCCAGTAGAGCAGCACGAACGCGACCGCTGATCCCATCACCGCCAGGTAGGTCAGCGAAATGACCGCTAGAGGCGTCCAGTTGTGCTCCAGGGGATTCCCTTCAGTGGTAAGCCCCACGACGAGCAGCGGGATCGTCCCTGCGACCATCTGCACCAATGTCAGGACGACGGGATCGAAATGGCCCGCGCGCATCTTGATCCACACGTCTGCATAGGCTGCGGTGAAGGCAGCGAGCACTACGGCGGCGCTACCCCAGAGCGCCAGCGGACCGGTGGCTCCAAGTTCCTGGGAAAACACGATGGCGATGCCGCCGATACCGAGCAGGACGCCACTGACCCTCCAGGGGTTCATTCGCTCCGTCGGAAGATGCGCGTGTGCGATGACCAGCCCGAAGAGAGGGAAGGTCGCGAACAGCAGTGCCGCGAGACCTGAGGAGATATGCTGTTCCCCCCAAAAGACGAGGCCGTAGGTGACGGAGAAGGTCATGACTCCCGTGAGAACCATGAACGCCCAGTCTCCGACCGTGGTGGGGAATGCGGGACGTCTTGCCGCGGCCAGGAGAGCCAGCGGCAGGATGGCGATCGAGAAGCGGAGGCCGGCAAACGTAAACGGTGGGAGGTCGGCCAGTCCGACCTTTATGAAAAGCCATGTGGAACCCCAGATGAGGCTGAGGAGGAGCCAGACGACAGCTGCGCGGAACACCGTCCAATTGTAAGTGTTTAGAGAGTAAGGAGATAGGGTGGTGCACATGATGCGGAGGCATGGGGAGGCGGGACAGGCATCGTTCTTGATACCACTTTGTCCATGTGGGCCTTCGTCTGTGTCTTTGGCGTAACGCATCCTATTGCATAGCGTTACGGCGTAGGGTAGAATTAGTGACGATCGCGCCTTCGCCCGTTCGTCGTTGAGCGAGGCGCGATTTCTGTGGTTTCTCGGAGGGTTTCCGTGCGCTGTTTGACCCTCAACGCGTCGTTCGAGCCTCTTACCTTGGTGCCGGTCCGTCGGGCCCTTCGCCTCGTCATCGACGGCAAGGCGGAGATCGTCGAGTCCGACGGTGCAGGAGTCGTGCGGAGTGCCTCCCTCGAGGTGCCGCGACCATCGGTGATCCGCTTGGTGCGGTTCGTCCACGTGCCCCGGAGGTTCAGGCGACAAGTCACCAACACGTTCTTGTTTGCCCGAGACCGGTACCGCTGTCAGTTCTGCTGCCGAACCGAACCGGAGCTGGGGTTCCGTGAGTGCCTCACGCGTGACCACCTGGTCCCCCTCTCTCGGGGTGGCACCAACGCGTGGACCAACGTGGTCACGGCGTGCTCAACGTGTAATACGCGTAAGGGAAGCCGCTTGCCGGAGGAGTGCGGCATGCAGCTGGCGGTGACTCCGGTGGAGCCGCACTTCGTGTCTTTGACATGGGCGGTGCGCAAGCTCACGCCCATTCAGGGCAAGTACATTCGCCTGTTCTACGGCGAGGAGACGTTGCAGCAGTTGCGGAGACTCTAGGCGGCCCCTCGTTCATTGTCCCTGTTTCGTCGGTCTTCCTCGCCCACGACGGCACGAGCAAGCGCGAAATGTCACACTGCTGCCTTGTAGCGTCGGCCTGAGTCCGTTAGCTTGACAAGTTCGGTACGCTACGGAGCTATCTGTTTGGGGACGTACAACTTGGCGACGTTGTTCGCCGAGCGGGTGCGCGAGGGTCCCGGCCGGGAGTGCCTCGTGACCGGGTCTCGGCGCCTTACCTACGACGACGTCGATGACCAGGCCACCGCGCTGGCAGCGGCACTCCGCGAATTGGGGGTCGGATCGGGTAGCCGCATTGCCGTAGACGCCCCCAACTGCTCCGAATGGGTCACGTCTCTCCTTGCCGCCGCCAAACTCGGGGCCGTGTTCGTACCCCTCAACCCCGCTCTCGGCTACCACGAGTTGAAGTACCAGCTCCGGCACGCGGAGGCCGGTGTTGCGCTTGCTGCGGCAACGCCGGGCGAGGCGGACCACCTCGAGCTGTTTGAGGACCTGCTGGGCGACCTGCCGGATCTCCGAAGCGTCATCACGGTCGGCGATGAAGATGAAGA
>JBDHDH010000026.1:0-36298 GCA_039591615.1 Gemmatimonadota bacterium
AAGAAAGGGAGCTAGAGCCATGACGAGGATTACCATTGCTCCGGTCAGCAGAGTCGAGGGCCATGCCAAGGTCACCATCGACCTCGATGACACCGGGAATGTCGCGGATACCTTCGTCAACGTCGTGGAGCTTCGTGGCTTCGAGAAGTTCTGTATCGGCAGGCCGGTGGAGGAGCTGCCGCGCATCGTGACGAGTATCTGCGGGGTATGCCCATGGTCGCACCATCTTGCTTCAGCCAAAGCCAATGATGCGGTATTTGGTGTGACACCGCCGAGCGCCGGGAGAAAGCTCCGCGAGCTGTGTAACGCCGTTGCCTACACCGAGGAACACATTCTCCATTTCTTTTTCCTCGCCGGTGCGGATTACATTATGGGCCCAGATTGTGACTACTCTGCACGGAACATCATCGGCATTGCCCGGGAACACCCCGAGATCGGTAAGAAGGTCGTTCGCAATCGCCATCTCGGAGCCCAGATGCTCAACGTGATCTCGGGAAAGACGATTCACCCCGTCACGGCGGTGCCCGGTGGATTCAGCAAGCCGTTGACCGAGGCTGAGCGCGACAAGGTGGCTGAGATGGCGAATGAAGTCCTGGAGTTCGCGAAGTTCGCCATCGCGTTCGCCAAGGAAGACGTCTTTCCCAAGTACCTCGATGCGATCCAGACCACTGGAGTGATCACCACAGGCTTTCTCGGAACCGTAGGCCACGACGGCGCACTCGATCTCTACGACGGCGAGCTCCGACTGATGAAGCCTGATGGCAGCTACATTGACTTCGCGTACGCCGAGTACACGGATCACATCGGCGAGCACATCGAGCCGTGGACCTACCTGAAGTTCCCCTATGCCAAGGAGTGGGGCGCGTTCTCGATGGACCTCGACAACCCTTCAGGGATCTACCGTACGAACACCCTGGCTCGGCTGAATGTCTGTGACAAGATCGCTACGCCGCTCGCACAGCAGGAGCTCGAGGAGTACCGCGAGCGGTTCGGGAGGCCGGTACAGCTGACGCTGCTGTACAACTGGGCACGACTCATCGAGTTGCTGTACAACGCGGAGAAGGCCGTGGAGTTGCTCAACGATCCCGAGATTACGAGTACCGAGACCAGGGTACCGGTCGTTCCGCGTGCCGCGCGCGGGGTGGGCTGCGTTGAGGCGCCCAGAGGTACCTTGATCCACGACTATGAGACCGATGAGAACGGGTTGATCACCGACGTCAACCTCATTGTGGGCACGACACACAACAATGCACCTATCAACATGTCGGTCAAGCAGGCGGCAACATCCCTGATCAAGGATGGCAAGTACGATCAGGGCATCCTCAACCAGGTTGAGATGGCGATACGCGCCTACGACCCATGCCTGTCCTGCGCGACACACGACCTGGATGGCCGGATACCGGTGAAGCTCGAGATCCGAGATATGCAGGGGGAGGTGATTGATACCCTGATCAACTGAAGACTCGCGCGACAGGCGGCCTGACCGTTCTGCGCTCAGTGGCCACGTGACGAGCCATCTGGGCGCGAACCAGGCGACAACAAGAGTCAGAGGGCAGGGAGGCGTGTCAGGTGGTGTCGGATTGGCGCGGCAAGCGGACGTGCATCCTAGGCTGTGGGAATGTGTTGTTTGGCGACGACGGATTCGGCCCAGCCGTAGCCCAGTATTGCATACGCCACTGCACCATCCCAGCCGATGTCTGCGTGCACGATGTCGGGACGTCGGTTCGGAACATCCTCTTTGACATACTCCTGTCTGAAGAGAAGCCCTCGTACGTCGTCATCATAGACGCGATGGACGTCGGCTGCGAACCGGGTGAGCTGTTCACTCCAGACCTCGACGCACTTCCGAGCACGAAGACCGACGATTTCTCGATGCATCAGATTCCCACGTCTAATCTGCTGCGCGAGCTGCGTGATCTGTGCGGGGTCGCGATCACCATACTCGCCTGTCAGGTGGCACACATACCAAAGGGGGTGAGCCCTGGACTGTCCGGACCGGTCAGCGAGGCGGTCCCTCGCGCGGTGGAGCTGCTCGCCCGCGAGCATTGCATCCGACAATCGCCGCACGTCGTGGACATGCTGGCTGGCGACGAGCCCCCCGGGATTCGCTGAGAACCGAGAAATGCAAGAAGGTGATGGGCCCTCGGCTCGAGTGACGCTCGAAAGAGAACCGTAGCCGGCCGGGTCCTCGAGCGGCGCTTCTTCTCTCTCCTCGACCCTGCCAATGCGGCCGCCGGTGACCGCTCACGGCCCCCCGCTCGCTCTTTACCCCTCACTTCTCAGCTGACTACCTTCGGGGTATGATCGATCAGAGCGACTCTGCTCGCTGCGGCACGTTCGTCCTCGCCGGAATCCCGAACGCCGGAAAGTCCACGCTCCTGAATGCCCTCGTCGGCGACAAGCTCGCCATCATTAGCCGGAAGCCGCAGTCAACGCGGCAGTCCGTGGTCGGGATCAGGACCGAGGGCAGCACCCAGCTGATCTTCGTGGATCCACCGGGATTGCTCGAGCCCAGATACCTCCTCCAGGAGGCAATGCAACAACTCGCGCTGGAGCAGCTCCTGAGCGCTGACGTGGTTATCTACCTCCATCCAATGCCGGAAGGCGATCCTGCGCCCCTCGAGACATGGCTACGCAATAAGGCCAAAATGAGGGCGCCCGTCATGACCGTGCTCACTAAAGCGGACCTGATCTCTCGAGACCGCCGTCGGGGCGGTTCGGCGCAATACCTGGCGGTGTCAGCGGTGACCGGGGAGGGGATCGATACCCTCTTGGCCTGGTGCCTGGCACACGCTCCGCGGCGCCCGTTTCGGAATGCCGCAGACGACATCAGCAACCAGCCGCTCAGGTTCTTCGCGGCGGAATTCGTGCGCGAGGCGGCCTTCGAGGTCCTGGGCGACGAGCTTCCCTATGCTGTGGCGGCAGAGGTCGAGGAGTTCCGGGAATCCCGGAAACCGGTGTATATTCGGGTGACCCTCTATGTCGAGCGCGAGTCCCAGAAGGGAATGGTAATCGGAAGCGGCGGGCGAACCGTCAAGATCCTCGGAGAGACGGCTCGCGGCAAGATCGAAACACTGCTCGGGTCGAAGGTCTACCTCGATTTGTGGGTCAAGGTTCTCCCGAAGTGGCGGACCTCTCCACTCGCGCTGCGACAACTTGGGTTCCCAACACCCATCGGGAGAAACCGATGAGTCTCGCTCCAGACTTGCTCGAAATCCTCGTCTGCCCGAAGTGTAAGGGCGAGCTGGAATACCGTACCGAACCAGCGGAACAACTGGTGTGTCACAAGTGTCGTCTGATCTACGCCGTGGAAGACGACATCCCCATCATGCTGATTGATGAGGCCACGCCTTTCTGATACGCTCGTATCGCTGCTGCTCCTCGCGGCGGGACAGCAGGCCTTTGCCCAGAACACGGCAAGTCCGACGGAGGGTGGTGCGCTCTTTCTCCTGCTTCCCGTCGGCGGACGTGCGGCGGCGCTGGGACAAGCGGCCATCGCCGACGGCGGTCATAGCGAGGCCGCCTTCTGGAACCCGGCCGGACTGGCGCTCCTCGGAGAAACCGAGCTTGCTGTCCACCACGCCGTCACCTTTGCGTCGAACAATACGGCGATGTCCGGCTACTTCCCGGTCCGCGGGCTGGGCGTGATGGGCTTTTCGGCCTATCTCGTCGATTTTGGCTCTCAAGAGATCTCCTTCGGACCCGATCTGCCCGGTGGCCGCATCAGCCCCAAGGGGATCGAAATCCTGGCGTCCTACGCGACCACGGTGGGGTCGGACTTGGCCGTCGGCCTCAACTACAAACTGATCCAATTCCGGCAGGACTGCTCCGGAGATTGTGGCTCCTTCCGTACGGCCGTGGGCACCACGCACGCAATCGACGTGGGAATGCAATACGGCTTCGCGAACGACGCGCTGCGTCTTGGCCTAGCAGTGCAGCACGCCGGCTTCAAACTCCAGCTGGAGAATGAGGGACAGGCAGACGCCCTCCCGACGCGAATGGAGTTCGGGATCGTCTATCGCGTGATGCTCCCCCAACCCACGGGGGCTGAGGAGGCGCTCGACGCCCGAATTCTGTTCGATGTGCAGGACGAGTGGGGCAACCCGGACAACCCCGACGCGCGTGTGGGACTCGAGTTGGGCTACGGTGACCTCATTCGCCTGCGGAGTGGCTATGCCTTTCTCCAGTCCGAGGGCCGAGGGCCGTCTGTCGGGCTCGGCATGCGACTCGGTCGCTTCGCCTTCGATTTCGCCCGGGTGTTTTTCGATTCCTCGAACTTCGACGAGCCGGTCCACATCAGCCTCCGGGCGATCCTCTAAACCGTGATCCGCACTGCCACGCTCCTCGCGACCGTCTGGAGCGTGCTCGCCCCCGCGGGTGCCAACTCGCAAGACCGGTTGGCACCGCCAGCAGAACCCGCTCCGCTCGTAACCGCGGCTGTACGAGACACCGCGAACACGCCGCCGTGGATCCGTCCCATGAGCTCTGCTCTCCTACCCGGCAGCGGACAGCTCCTGGCTGGGCATGACCGCGGGGCCATCTACCTTATATCAGAAGCGTTCCTTGCGATCCGTTACTTCACCGAAAGGGCTGAGGGTGCGCGGGAGCGCGACCGCTATCTGGATCTCGCGTTTGGCGTGGCACGTGCGCCCTTCGCACCGGCCGCGCGGGATACGGCGTTCGAGTATTTCGAACAGATGGAGAAGTTCGTGGAGAGCGGTGCCTTCGATACCGATCCCGGTCCGGCTCTGGTTCCGCCAACGGACATACGAACCTTCAACGGCAGCATTTGGGAGCTTGCTCGACGCACGTTCTTCGAAGACCCCGATGTCCCGCCCGACCCGCAGTCGCCGGAATTCCAGCGGGCGCTCGCATTCTACCGCGAGCGCGCCGTCGGCCCCAACTTTCAGTGGTCGTGGCGAAACGCGGGGCTCGAGCAGGATCTCTTCCAGCAGTCGATTCAGAAGAGTGACGATGCGCTGAGGCAGGCCCGACAACACCTGGGACTCCTGCTGGCGAATCACCTGATCAGCGCTGTGGATGCCTTCGTTTCGAATCGGTTGTCGGGTCCCGGACGTCCAATCGAGCTCCGCTCACTCGTGTGGATGCAGGACCCCTCAGGCCGAGACGTGAGGGCGATGGTGGGCGTGCGCATTGGCATATGAGTTGCGGGGGTGACCGACGATACCGCCGCCGGGTTGGGCAGACGTTTGACTTCGGAGCCTGGCACTTCTAAGTTAATCAAAATTTTGAGCTTAGGTGAACTGACAAGTCCGCTGCGGGCGCGTGCGACCGTCGTGTATTTCTCGCCCGATGACCGGCCCGTCCCCGACCTGATCTCGCTTTGGGTCGAGCGGCAGCCGTTACCTCTGGTACGCCTCAGCCTGCCGGAAGAGGTGGAAACCGCTGCCCTACGAAGCCCACCGGCCCTCATCATCATCGACGCCGATGGTTCGGGGTCCGGGGGCGCCACTCTCTGTCGTGCCCTCAAGGAAGATCCGTACACGGCGACCGTCCCCGTCGCCTTCGTATCCGGCTGTCATGCCAGCGACCACGTGAGCGACTGGTTTGCCGCAGGGGCCGACGAAGTCATTACCCCGATCTTCGGCCCCGAAGAACAGCACAGCCGCCTCAACACGCTGCTCGCCAGTACCGAGCGGAACGTCGCCGTCCATCCCACAACCAGGCTTCCCGGCACGACCGAGATCGAACGGGCGATTCGGCGGCGCTTGGAGGACGGTGCCCTCTTCGCGGTGTGTTACGCCGATCTCGACCACTTCAAAGAATTCAACGACCGCTATAGCTACTACGAGGGCGACGGGGTCATCTTCATACTGTCCCGGATCCTACGGGACGTGGTGAATGGGCTGTGCCCAGGAGACGGATTCGTGGGCCACATCGGTGGGGACGACTTCATCGTCGTTATCCCTCTCGACATGGTGCCGGCCGTGTGTCGCGAGATCATCTCGGTATTCGACACGCTCATTCCCTACCAGTACAATGTCCAGGATCGACGGGCAGGTTACTTTTTTGGCAAGGACCGGCGAGGACACTTACACCGGGTGCCGCTGATGACTCTCTCCATTGGCATCGTGACCAATGAGCGCAGACACTTCAGCCATCCGCGCCAGGTGAGTGAGCTCGCGACCGAGATGAAGAGTTATTCCAAGACGCTTCCCGGGTCGGTCTTCGTGGTCGATCGGCGTCGGGACAGCAACGGGTAGCGTCATCATGCGAGGCTGAACAGCGATGAACGTTCGATGTCCCTCCTGCGAGACGGTGTACCGGGTCGATCCGGCGAAGGTGCCAGAGACCGGCGTACGGGCGCGATGCGCGACCTGCTCACACATCATCATGGTGCGGAAGGCTGCCGAGGAGCCGGCCACTGTGGCGGCGGGCGTGCCGACCAGCCCGGGGAGGCCAACGGCACCTGCCGTGCCGACTCACCCGCCCGGGCCCCCACAACCGGCGGCAGCGCCACCGCCGATTGCCAAACCGGCAACGGCGGCGCCGGGCCCTGCGGCACCACAACAGCCGCAGCGGAGAGAAACGGCCGCTCCAATGCGGCCACCGCTCCATGTCGCCCGTCCAGCGCCCCCTCCGGAACGTCGAGCCGCGCCTGCTCCGCCCCCGGCTCAGCCCCCCAGGCCGAGCGCCCCGGTCTTTCATTCCGGTCCCGGCAAGCTCGTGCCGGCGCCTCCCATCCCCGAGGCCCCAACCACGTCTCCGTCGTCCACTCCCGCGACGATGACCGAACCGGCGGCAGCCGTCCCCGCACCGACGGCCCAAGCGGGCGCCACCGCCAGGCCCATCAACCCCTTCCTCTCCCAGGATCCCCGCCAGAAAGCTCGCCGCCTAGCGAGAGCGCTGGTCTCCGACATGATTGCCTACCAGCCCGACAAGCGTCAGCAGGCTCTGCGGTCCGGCGACCTCAAGGAGGCCTTCGCAGAGGAGATCAAGAAGAGCTGGCAAGAGTACGTGGAGCAGGTCGGCCCCGAATTGGCAAATTCCACGACGTATTTCACGGAGGCATTGAACCAGATTCTGGCAGGGGGTCAGGAGATGTTCTGATCCCAGCCCTCTGCCTCGGCAGCAGGCAGAAGGGGCAGAGGATTCGGAAGGGGAGGGCTGACGGCAGCTGCCGGGTAGTATTAACTCGCTGTCCCTCTTATATTTCACTCGTGGCCGAGCCGTCTGCCGCATGGCGTGGCAGACGGCTCGACTCGTCCGGACCACACTCGACTCGGTGCAGGAGAAGGGGATGACGAGCCAATCGTTGGAACAGCTTGCGGATCTCGATCGGCGTCTCGACGAACTCCGAGGTTACCTTTGACCTCGAGGACAAACGCGCACGACTCACAACACTAGAGGCTTCCATGGCGGAGGCCGGGTTCTGGAACGACCCGGATCGTGCCCGGGAAGTCGTGGAGGAGGTGCGCCAACTCAAGCGTTGGACTGACCCGTTCACCGACCTCCAGTCCCGTACCCAGGAAGCTCTCGAGCTAGCCGAGCTCACGGCAGAGGATCCCGACCCCGCCATCGATGAAGGGCTGGCCCAGGAAGTGGAAAGCCTCGAACGCGGGATCGAGCAGCTCGAGCTCCAGAACATGCTCCAGGGTCCCGACGATCAGCGGGACGCGCTTCTCACCATCCATCCAGGGGCTGGCGGCACCGAGTCGCAAGACTGGGCGCAGATGCTCATGCGCATGTACACGCGATGGGCAGAGCGCCACGGCTATTCGGTGCACGTTCTCGATCTGCTGCCCGGTGAAGAGGCCGGCATCAAGTCCGTGGCGATGGAAATGCGTGGAGACTACGCCTACGGCTACCTCAAGGCGGAAAAAGGCGTCCATCGGCTGGTGCGCATTTCACCGTTCGATGCGCAGGCCCGCCGTCACACCTCCTTCGCGTCCGTATTCGTGTATCCGGTGGTCGAGAACGACGTCGCGATCGATCTTCGGGATGAGGATATCGAAATGGAGGTCTTCCGAGCCTCGGGCGCTGGTGGACAGCACGTCAACAAGACGTCCTCCGCGGTCCGCCTCAGGCACGTCCCGACCGGGATCGCCGTATCGTGTCAGCAGGAGCGAAGCCAGCACAAGAACCGGGCGACAGCGCTCAAGATGCTCAAGGCCGCGCTGTATCAACGCGCCATCGAGGAGCGGGACAAGCAGAGGGCCGAGGTCGAAGCGACGAAGACCGACATCAGTTGGGGAAACCAGATCCGCTCCTACGTCTTCCAGCCGTATACGATGGTCAACGACCACCGGACAGAACTCAAGGTGTCCGACGTACAGGGAGTGATGGACGGCGAGATCGACCGATTCATCGAGGCCTTCCTCAAGAGGTTCGGAAGCAGAGCCGCGTGAGCGTGGAGGCGGTTTCGTTCGTCGAGCAGGCGCGCCGGGAGAAACTCGAAGCGCTGCGCCAACGGGGGATCACTCCGTACGGGTACGGCTACGACCGCTCCCATTCGGCTGCGGAAGCGATAGCGGCACATGACCAGGACAATCGGGTATCGGTGAAGGTGGCTGGTCGCATCGTGTCGCTTCGTTGGCACGGGAAGACCGCCTTCGCCCACCTCGCAGATTCGAGCGGGCGGGTACAGATCTACTTTCGGCGCGATGATCTCGGGGCGGAGTCGTACGAGCTCCTGAAACTCCTCGACCTCGGCGACCATATCGGGACGGTTGGATACATGTTCCAGACCCGGACGGGGGAGATCACTCTCCGTGCCGAAGCAATGGAGCTCCTCGCCAAGGCCCTGCGTCCGCTCCCGATCGGGAAGAAGGACGCCGCCGGCGAACTCCATGGGGGACTAGCGGATCCCGAGCTCCGCTACCGTCATCGATACGCGGACCTCGCCGTCCACCCAGAGGTTCGGGACGTGTTCGTCCTCCGGGCCGCCCTGATCTCGACGATCAGACGCTTCCTCGATGAGCACGGATACCTCGAAGTCGAGACCCCGATACTCCAGCCACTCTATGGTGGTGCCCTTGCGCGCCCATTCGTGACGCACTACAACGCGCTAGACACCGAGTTCTACCTCCGGATCGCGACGGAGCTCTATCTCAAACGATGCATCGTGGGCGGACTCGACCGCGTGTACGAAATCGGCAAGGATTTTCGGAACGAGGGCATCGACCGATTGCACATGCCCGAGTTCACCATGCTCGAGTTCTACCAGGCCTATGCCGACTACGTGG
Source organism: Gemmatimonadota bacterium (assembly GCA_039591615.1). GTDB lineage: Bacteria > Gemmatimonadota > Gemmatimonadetes > Gemmatimonadales > GWC2-71-9 > JBDHDH01. The sequence continues at coordinate 9,207 of JBDHDH010000026.1, forward strand.
ACATCATGGAGCTGCTCCAAGAGATGGTGCATCGCGTGGTCACCGAGGTGTGCGGAGCCTCCGTGATCGAGCGGTTCGGCACGCGGCTCGACTTCACACCGCCGTGGCCCCGTCGCTCGTACCTCGACCTCGTTCAGGAACACGTCGGACTCGACCTCCGCGGTGCCGACGACGACATCCTGCGTCGCACACTCCGGAATCGTGCGGTTCCGGATGTCGACATCGTTCCCAGGACCAAGCTGGTGGACGAAGTATTCAAGGAGTTCGTCGAGCCGCACCTCATGGAGCCCGTCTTCGTTGTGGACTATCCCATCGAGCTCTCACCCTTGGCCAAGCCGAAACGCGGCGATCCGGCCCTGGCCGAGCGCTTTGAGCTCTTCGTCCTCGGACGCGAGCTCGCCAATGCGTTCAGCGAGCTCAACGATCCCGACGAGCAGCGAGAGCGGTTCGAGCATCAGGTGCGGGCGAGGGAGGCAGGCGATCAAGAGGCGCACGAGGTCGACCACGACTACATCAGGGCGCTGGAGTACGGAATGCCGCCGACGGGTGGGTGCGGGGTCGGGCTGGACCGGCTCGTGATGCTCCTGGCGGAACGCACCTCGATCCGCGAGGTCATCCTCTTCCCGATGCTGAGGCCCTAGGAATGACACGGTTGGATGTCACCCTCGGCAGGCGCTACATGCGGAGCCGCCGCTCTTCCCGGTTGGTGTCGCTCATCACAGTAATTGCCACTGGTGGGGTTACCGTTGGCGTCATGGCCCTCATCATCGTGACGGGCGTGATCAACGGCCTCCAGAACGAGCTGCGGGAGAAGATCTTGGTGGCCAGCCCCCATCTGCGGGTCCTCACGTACGGCGAGGGTCTTCGACTGGATGACTGGCGTTTCACGATCGCGCGGGTGCGGGAGCACCCCGACGTCCTGGCCGCGGCGCCGTTCGTGCTCACCCAGGGTCTCATCTCCGCCGGGGCGGATTACGCGGAGGGAGCGGCGATCATTGGGCTGGAGCCAGACACCGGGACGACAGCCGTCACGGCCCTGCCGCGTCATTTCGTGGCCGGAGATCTTTCCTTTACCACCGAGCGCGAGGGGGTGGACGGTGGCATCGTGATGGGGCGAAGACTCGCCCGGCGACTGTCGGCTTTCGTGGGCGATCAGGTCACCCTGGTCTCGCCCGCCGGGAGCAAGTTCAACGCGGCCCTGGGCACCTTTGTCCCCAAGTACTGGTTTTTCGAAGTTACCGGCGAGTTCGAGACCGGGATGTACGAGTACGACAATGGCTACATCGTGCTCCCGCTCCCGGTTGCTCAGCGGTTCGCTGGCCTGGATACGGCGGTCACGGGCATCGAGGTGCGGGTGGCCGACCCCTGGCGTGCCCAAGCGGTCGGGCGGGAGCTGGAGGAGACCCTGGGTTACCCCTATCGGGCCCTCGACTGGCAGAGCCAGAATGCCTCTCTCCATTCGGCCCTGGAGTTGGAGAAGCTGGCCATGGGGATCATCCTCCTCCTGATTGTCATCGTGGCCGCCTTCAACATCGTGAGCACCCTCACCATGCTGGTGACCGAGAAGACCCGGGAGATCGGCATTCTCCGGGCTATGGGCCTCCCGATGCGAGTGGTTCGTCGGGTATTCGTGCTCCAAGGCGCCGTGATCGGGCTCATGGGGACCCTGCTCGGCACCGCTCTCGGAGTCCTGGTGGCCTGGCTCGTGGACCGGGAGCAGATCATCTCCATCGACCCATCGGTGTACTTCATCGATCACCTCCCGGTGCAGATCGATCCGTTGGATCTGTCGGTGATCGTGTTGGCAAGTGTCGTCGTCGCAACCGCGGCCACGCTCTATCCCGCCCGGCAGGCGGCGGCGTTGGACCCAGTGGACGCCATTCGGTACGAATGACCTCGGTACTCGAGGCCCGCGGGCTCCGGAAACACTATCGGGCGGGTGACGGGTCGCTCCTGGAGGTCCTCACCGGCGTCGACATCGCCGTGCAACGTGGCGAAGTCGTCGCGATCGTCGGGGCGAGTGGCTCGGGCAAGAGCACCTTGCTCCATCTCCTCGGGGCCCTGGACAAACCGACCGGCGGCGAGGTACTCCTCGATGGAGTCGCCCACGCTGCGCTATCGGAGGAGCAGCGCGACGCGCTTCGCAACCGGCGCGTGGGCTTCGTCTTTCAGTTCCACCATCTGCTCCGCGAGTTCACGGCGTTGGAGAACGTCATGATGCCCCTGCTCATCGCGGGCATCCCCGAGCCCCGGGCGCGGAGCCGGGCGGAGGAGCTCCTGGCCGCGGTCGGGCTGGCCGGGCGCATGAGCCATCGCGCGCCGCAGCTGTCCGGTGGGGAGCAGCAGCGGTGCGCGGTGGCCCGGGCATTGGCGAACGACCCGCAGGTTGTCCTGGCAGACGAGCCGAGTGGCAATCTGGATCACGCCAACAGCGACCGCCTCCACGACCTCCTGTTTGGGCTCGCTCGAGATCTCGAGACGGCTCTGGTCGTCGTGACTCATAACCGAGCGCTTGCGGAACGGGCCGATCGGATTCTCTTGCTCGAGGATGGCCGGCTCGTGCCGGTCGATTCCATGAAGGTGTTGCCGTGATGCAGTGCGACAACTGTCAGGAACGCGAAGCAGCGATTCACCTTACGCAGATCGTCGACAACGCGGTCAAGACCGTGCACCTCTGCGAGCAGTGCGCCACCGAGAAGGGCGTGCACACGGGCGCCAGCGTTGCCAAGTTCCCGCTCTCGGACTTTCTGGCGTCTCTCGGGAAAGCGGACGCCACCACGGTACCGGCCGAGAGCGACACGCTGATCTGTGAGTTTTGCAGTGCGAGTCTGAAGGACTTTCGAGAGTCGGGACGGTTGGGGTGTCCCCATTGCTATGAGACGTTCGAGACACACCTGCGCGACCTGCTGAGGCGACTCCACGGCTCCAGCCAGCACGTCGGCGAGGTGTATCTATCCCCATCCACGGTGCGAAAGGACTCCCAGGTAACGTTGGACAGGCTGCGGGAACAACTCCGGCGCGCGGTGGCCGCTGAGAACTTCGAGTTGGCTGCCGAACTCCGGGACCGCATCCGGGTGCTCGAATGACGGTCGATCTCAGCTTGATTCCCGACGGGGGAATGTCTTGGCTCGATGCCAGCGGGCCCTTGAGCCATATCGTGCTCTCGACCCGCATTCGGCTGGCCCGCAACGTTCAAGGGAAGCCCTTCACAATTCGCGCCGCCGAGGAAGACCGGGAGCAGATCCTGACGCGCGTCGTCGAGGTGGGTCGCCAAAGCCCCGTGCTCAAGGACTCCGCGCTCTTCCGCCTCGACGCCATGGAGCGACTCGACCGGCAGCTGCTACACGAGAGGCACTTGGTGTCGAAGGAACTGGCGGGGCTGGAGCAGGGAGGGCAGGTCCGCAGGGGCGCGGCCCTGCTCACGGCTGGGGCCCTCGGTCTCATGATCAACGAGGAGGATCACCTCCGGCTGCAGAGTCTCCAGTCGGGACTCGCCCTCACCAGGGCCTATTCCGAGCTCGAGCACCTCGATACCGACCTCGGGACCCAGATTCCCGTCGCGTTCCACCCGGAGTTTGGTTACCTTACCTCCTGTCCAACGAACGCCGGGACGGGCCTGCGAGCGTCCGTCCTGATCCACCTGCCGGGCCTTGTCCTCACCAAAGAGATCGCCAAGGTACTCCAGGGCCTGTCGCAGGTCGGGCTGACGTTTCGGGGGCTCTACGGGGAGGGAAGCGAGGTCGTAGGCAACTTCTTCCAGCTCTCGAACCAGACCACCCTCGGGAAGTCCGAGGACGACCTCATCGATCACCTGGGAAAGATCGTCCGCCAGGTCATCGAGTATGAGGAACAGGCTCGATCGGTTCTCCAGCGTGACGCGCCCACGGTGATCGCGGACAAGGTTTGGCGCGCGTACGGATTGCTCCGCTATGCCCGGAGCGTGTCGTTCGAGGAGACGATGAATCTCCTCAGTGGAGTTCGATTGGGCGTGGGACTGAACTTGATAGCCAAACTGAGTGTATACACGCTGAACAAGCTGATGATCTTCACGCAGCCAGCGCACTTGGCGCAAATGGAAGGACGGCCGTTGTCGGATCCCGATCTCCCCATCATTCGGGCCAACTACGTCCGGCGGCTGCTGGAAGACGACGCCACCCGTGGTCTATCGGGTGGTCGAGGCATGGACCCATAGTCCTCTGAGCCGATGAACGGGTACAATTTTACGGATCGGGTTCGCAAGGTACTGCAGATGGCGCGTGAGGAAGCCGCGCGGCTGCATCACGAATACGTGGGTACCGAGCACATCTTGCTGGGCCTCATACGGGAAGGAGAGGGTGTTGCCGCGGCGGTTCTCACCAACCTGAATGTCGACCTCGAAGACATTCAGCAGAAAATCGAGGAAACCGTCAAGAAAGGCAAAGCCCCGGCGCCCGAAGGCCCGGATCTACCGTACACCTCGCGAGCGAAGAAGGTGCTGGAGCTCGCGATGAGCGAGGCACGGGAGCTCAACCACTCCTACGTGGGCACCGAGCATCTCCTGCTCGGACTCCTGCGAGAGGAGAAAGGGATCGCCGCCCAGGTCCTGAGCGACTCAGGCGTGAACCTCGAGCAGGCGCGCGCGGAGACGCTCCGGCTCCTGGGTAGCGACATGCCCTCGGCAAAAGGTGGCCAGGGCCCGTCTTCTCCTCGGTCCGAGAAGAAATCGAAGACGCCGGCGCTGGACCATTTCTGTCGCGATCTCACACAACTCGCCGGCGAGGGGCAGCTCGACCCCACCATCGGCCGGCAGCAGGAGATCGAGCGGGTCATCGAAGTCCTCTCTCGGCGCAAGAAGAACAATCCCGTCCTCATCGGTGAGGCCGGAGTGGGGAAGACGGCCATCGTCGAGGGATTGGCCCAGCTCATTGCCTCCGGAAACTGCCCGGAGTCCCTGGCCTCCCATCGCGTGTTGGCGCTGGACATGGCCGCCGTGATCGCCGGCACGAAGTACCGCGGCCAGTTCGAGGAACGGTTGAAGGCCGTGATGAACGAGATCGCGCAGAACAAGAACGTGGTCCTGTTCATCGACGAGCTCCACACCCTGGTGGGGGCTGGAGCGGCCGAGGGCGCCATCGACGCCTCCAACATGCTCAAGCCCGCGCTAGCCCGCGGGGAGCTCCAATGCGTCGGCGCCTCGACACTGAATGAGTACCGGAAATACATCGAGAAAGACGGAGCTCTGGAGCGCCGCTTCCAGACCGTGATCGTCGACCCACCCACCATCGACGAGACCGACGAGATCCTCAAGGGATTGCGGCAGCGCTACGAGGATCACCACCGAGTGGTCATTCCCGACCAAACCCTCGAGTCCGCCGCGCGGCTCTCGGAGCGGTACATCACCGATCGGTTCCTGCCCGACAAGGCCATCGACGTCATCGACGAGGCCGCTGCCCGGGCACGCTTGGCTGCTCAGGTCCCGCCGCCGGAGGTGGCCAAACTCAAGGGGCGTCTCGAGGACATCAACCGAGACAAGGAGGAAGCGGTTCGGGACCAGAATTTCGAGCGGGCGGCTGCCCTCCGCGATCAAGAGCGGGAGCTCCAGGCGGAGATCCGACGACGCCAGGAGGAGTGGGAGCGGGAGCGCCAGACTCATCGACCCACCATCAACGAAGAAGACGTGGCGTTCATCGTGTCCCGCTGGACGGGCATCCCCGTGATGCGACTCCAAGAAGCCGAAACGCAGCGGCTCCTGCGCATGGAGGAGGAGCTCCACAAATCCGTCGTCGGACAGGAACAGGCGATCGAAGCGATCTCCCGGGCCATCCGACGCTCCCGGGCCGGACTCAAGGACCCGCGCCGGCCCATCGGGACATTCATCTTCAGCGGCCCCACCGGTGTGGGCAAGACCGAACTGGCCCGCGCCCTGGCGCGGTTCCTCTTCGCCGACGAGCAGGCGCTCATCCGCGTGGACATGTCGGAGTACATGGAGAAATTCAGCGTGAGCCGGCTCATTGGCGCCCCACCGGGGTATGTGGGATATGAGGACTCGGGCACGCTGACGAAGGCGGTTCGCCGCAAGCCGTACTCCGTGGTCCTGCTGGACGAGATCGAGAAAGCGCACCCGGATGTTTTCAACATTCTGCTCCAGGTGCTGGACGAGGGACAGCTCACGGACAATTATGGCCGTCGAATCGACTTCAAGAACACCGTGGTGATCATGACCTCGAACGTCGGGGCGCGAGACATCACCAAGAGCAAAGCGCTGGGGTTCACGCAGCCCGATGGCAAGCAGTCATTCGAGCGGATGGCAGAGAAGGTACGGGACGAGATCAACAAGGTCTTCAACCCCGAGTTCTTGAACCGCCTCGATGACACCATCGTCTTCCACCCGTTGGACCGACTTCACATCGCCAAGATCGTCGATATCCTCTTCGACCAGGTTCAGGAACGGATCACGGACGACGGATACAAGCTGCACCGAACGGATGCCGCCACCGAGTTTCTCGTAGACCACGGATACGACGAGGCCTATGGAGCCCGCCCCTTAAAGCGGGCGATTCAGCGGTACGTTGAGGACCCGTTGTCGGACAAGATCCTCATGGGCGATTTCGCTCCAGGTGACGACATCGAAATCGACGTGAGCCCGGAGGGGGATAAGCTGACCTTCGAGGCCCTCTCCCGCACCAAAGCCTAAGGGCTGACAGACCGACCTGAGATGCGCGCAGTAGTATTCACCGCGGCAGTCATCGCCGTCCAGGTCAACGCCGCAGCCGCTCAGGTCCCCGTTGACCAAGGGACCACCATCACCGTGATCGACAGTATCGCGGTCACGGGGGCCCGGCGTGTCAGTGCGGCGGCAATCATGGCCCGCGCGGGCATCCCCCTCGGCATCCCCATCTCCTTCCGAGACGTGCAGCAAGCAATCAACGAGCTCTACTCCAGCGGCCAGTTCGCGGACGTGAGGGTTCTCCAGGGCACCGTCAACGGCCAGCAGACGCTGGTCTTCGAGGTGGTGGAGCGCCCACTGTTGGTGAGTTGGGCCGTTCGGGGCGTCGAGAAGATCTCCGAGCGCAAAGTGCGTGGACGCGTTCGGCTCCTCGAAGGCCGCCCCTACGACCCCGCCACAGCCGCGGAGGCCCGCGCAGCCATCGATTCCTTGTATCAACACGAGGGATACCACGGAAGCTCGGTGACCGTGCAAGAGATCCCGCAAGAAGACGGAACCCTCCGCGTGATCTACGATATCGACGAGGGACGCCGCGTAACCGTCAGTCGGGTCGTGGTGGAGGGAAACGAAGAGTTCTCGGACGGGACGGTCGTCGACCAGATAAAGACTGGACCCGAAGGCTTCTGGTGGTTCAGCAAGGGCGAATACAAAGACGAAGAACTCGACGAGGACCTGCGCGAACGGCTCCCCGGATTCTACGGATCCCGCGGCTTCGTCGATTTCCAGGTCGTCGGTGACAGCCTGGCTGTCGACCGCGAGACGGGCAAAGGCACGCTCTTCTTGGATGTCGAGGAGGGCGAGCGATACCACGTTGGGACGTTCGAGATCGTCGGCAATCGCCACTTCTCAGCGGAGCAACTCGAGCAGTTCTTCCCCTTCGGCCATGAAGGAGGTGGGTTTCTTGGCTTGGGGGGCGGACCAGAAGGTCCCTCGATCTTCGACCAGCGGAAATGGGAGGAAGCAACGCAGGAGGTCCAGTCGGCCTACGCGAATGATGGCTACATCTACGCGCGGATCAACCCACTGGTGTCCCGCCGTCAGACGTCCGATACCACCAACGTCGTGGACCTCCGATGGCAGATCATCGAAGGGCAACCGGCTATCGTCAACAAGGTGCTGATTCGCGGGAACGACGTCACGCACGAAGACGTGATCCGGCGCGCCATCGTGGTCGTGCCGGGCGACGTCATGCGCCAGGATGCCCTCATACAGTCCTACCAAAGCATCTCGAATCTGGGATTCTTCGAGCAACCGCTTCCGCCTCCCAACACCGAACAAGCGAACCAACAGGGCGATGTGAACGTCGTGTTCCACGTGCAAGAGCGTCACACGGGGAACATCAACTTCGGCGCCTCGGTGGGACAGGGAACAGGCGTCGGCGGTTTCATCGGACTGGACGAGCCGAACCTCTTCGGTCGCGGGAAACAAGTCACGCTCCAGTGGCAGTTCGGCCGAAACATCAACGACGTCAACATTTCCTATACAGATCCCGCGATCCGCGGGAGCCTCATATCCGGCACCATCTCCGCTCATAACTCCCGGCTGCGCTACACCGTCGCTGATCTCGGACGCATTCGGTCGAGAGGCGTGAGCTTCCAGCTTGGCTTCCCGGTCCGCGGCTCACGGTTCACCCGGCTCCTGACCACATACACCTTCGAGCAAAGCGACTTCGACTCTCCGACGCTCGAGTCGCGCTTCATCTGCGACAACTGCATTCTCTCCCAGATCGGTCTCGCCCTCGTCCGGGACACACGGATCGACCTGCCATTCCCGACGGCGGGGTCGATGCACCGCCTCGATGTTCAGCAGGCCGGGGGCCCGCTGGGCGGGAGCGGTGATTTCCGACGCGCGACGCTCGAAGGCCGCTGGTATGCGCCGCTGGGACAGCTCGGCGGCGGTGGCCCCACCGGCGGCGGCATCCGGTTCGTTCTCGGATTGACCGCCCGCACGGGCTTCGTCTGGGGCGACGTCGGGCCGCACTTTCGGCAGTTGTTCTCCATGGGAGGCACCCAGTTCGGCATTCGACTGCGGGGCTACGACGAGTTTTCCATTACCCCCGCCGGTTTCGACCCGAGCGCACAAGGGTTCCGTGCGAACACCGTCGATGCATTCGGCCGTTCCTACCTCGCCCTCTCCGGCGAGATCGGTGCGAGGCTCAGCCAGGCCTTCTACCTCAACGGGTTCATGGATGCGGGGAATGTCTGGGCGAGCCCAGGTCAATACAATCCGACACGCCTCTTTCGAGGGGCGGGCGCAGGTATCAGTCTTCTGTCACCCCTCGGTCCCATCGGGATCGACTACGCCTATGGCTTCGATCGGGTGGACAGGCTAGGCAATCCCGCGCCTGCGTGGAAATTCCACTTCAAACTTGGCAATTTCTTCTAATCGAGAGAAAGTACCCGTCACGTGGAGAGTAAGATGGCCCGTTGGGCAATGGCCGCTTTGGCCGTGATTGTTGCAGCCGGTATCGCCGCGAGATCGACACGACGTGCGCAGGAGCAATCCCACATCGCGTACCTCAACTCGGAAGTGATCTTGCGGCAGACACCCGGATATGCGTCCGCCGAATCGACCTTCACCGCGGAGATGAGCGCGTTTCAGCAGGAGGTCGAGACCCTACAGCAACAGCTCGACTCGGTTGTGCGGGACTTCGATCAGCAGTCGATCGTCCTGAGCCCTTCGAGCCGACAGGACAAGGTGCAAGAGATCCAAACGATGCAGCAGCGGTTTCAGCAACGCTCCGGCGAGCTCCAGCAGCGCGCCCAGGAACGGCGAGCGGAGCTGGTCGCCCCGCTCGAGGAACGGATTCAGACGGTCATCGACGGCGTGCGTGCCGAACGGAACCTCGCGTTGATTTTCGATGTGGCGTCACCAGGGAACAACATCATCGCCGCCGACCGAGCGCTCGACCTCACGCCGACGATCATTCGCCGGCTGCGCGGCGAGCAAACCAGCCAGCCCCAGTAACGCCGACGGGAAGCACGGACGGCTCCCTCACCGCCGCCGGGGTGGCACACCTCGTCGGCGGCGAGCTCGTCGGGCGCGGCGACGTCCCTATCGCCGGCGTGGCCTCCCTGGACGGAGCGGGGTCCCGCGATCTGTCGTTTCTTGTCTCGTCCCGCTATCTCCTGTATTTTCAGCGCACTAGCGCGGCGGCGGTGCTCGTCCCACCCGAGTTCCGAGACGCGGAAGCAGGCCCCGCAACTCGCATCGTCGTCCCCGATCCGCTGACCGCCGCCGCTCACATCCTGGGGATGCTCGCCCCCGAACCCCGACCTCCCTGGGGGATCCATCCCACGGTACGCCTGGGACGTGGCGTCCGGTGGCAGGGGCGGATTGCAGCGGAGCAGGGGAGCGTATTGGGAGACAATGTTCGAGTCGGTGAGGGGTGCTGGGTGGGACCCTATGCGACCGTGGAAGACGGCGCCGTCCTGGGAAACGCCTGCCGGATCGGCCCTCAGACGATGGTTCACCGCGGAACCCACCTGGGGGATCGTGTAGTGCTGAAAGCTGGAGCGAGGGTCGGATGCCCCGGATTCGGATTCACCGGCACCGCCCACGGACCGCGACGCATTCCCCATGTCGGCGGTTGCGTCATCGAGAGCGATGTGGAGGTGGGTGCCAACACCACCATCGACCGAGGGATGCTGGACGACACGGTGGTGGGCGCGGGAACGAAGATCGACAATCTGGTCCAGATCGGGCACAACGTTCGAATCGGCGCCCGCTGCGTGATCATGGGACAGGTCGGGATCGGGGGCAGCACGACGGTCGAGGATGACGTACTGCTGGCTGGCCAGGCTGGCCTGGCTGGACACTTGACGGTGGCGCGGGGCGCCCGCGTCGCCGCCCAGGCGGGAGTCATCGGAGACGTCCCAGCCGGGAGCACGGTCTCGGGATACCCGGCGCGAAGCCACCGGACCGTCCTGCGCCAGGCAGCGGCCTTGGCCCGCTTGACACCCCTCGTTGGAAGTCTCGAGCGGCTGACCCGACCGGAAGCATGACGGCTCGGCGCACGATCGCTACGCCTACGTCCCTCTCGGGCACCGGGCTGCACACCGGGTCCGAGACGAGCCTGACCTTCCTGCCCGCCGACACGGGAAGCGGGATCGTGTTCCAGCGGATGGACCTCCCGGATCAGCCCGTGATCCCGGCACGGCTCGATCGGGTGGCGGACGTCGAACGTCGCACCGCGCTCGCTGACGGTCACGCCACCGTGGAGACAGTGGAGCACGTACTGGCGGCCGTCATCTCCCATCAGATCGACGACCTCACCATCCAGCTCACCGGTCCAGAGCCACCAGCCGCCGACGGAAGCGCCGGAGCGTTCGTCGACGCATTACGGGAGGCGGGGGTTGCGGAGAACGGCGGCACCGCTCCGCCGCGCGCCGTTTCGGCTCCGCTCGTCGTGCGGGAAGGCGCGGCGGATTATTTGGTCGCACCCCACGCCGGGCTGCGATTGACGGTCACCATCGAGTGGGATCACCCTCGCATCGGCCGCCAGTCGGGCTGTTTCGACATCACACCGGACGGCTTCACGGAGCAGCTCGCCCGGGCGAGGACGTTCGGCTTCGCGCGGGACGCCAGGGGCCTCGAGGATCGGGGGCTCGCCCGTGGAGCGACGCCGTCCAACACCATCGTCTTGTCGGAGACAGACCTCGTGGACACGGAGCTCCGCTGGCCCGACGAGTTCGTGCGCCACAAGGCGGTGGACTTGCTCGGTGATCTTGCACTCCTGGGCGGCCCGCTGCAGGCAGACGTCGTCGCGTTCCGACCCCACCATCGGGGCAATGTGGCGCTCGCCCGCGCCATCGAGCGCGCCAGCTCGCTCACAGCCCCGGCTGCCATGGGCATCGAGGAGATCTTGGGGATCATTCCGCATCGCTACCCCATGCTCCTCGTGGACCGGATCGTGGAGGTGGAACCTCGGAAGCGGATCGTGGGAATCAAGAACGTCACGATCAACGAGCCATTCTTCCAAGGACACTTCCCCGGTCACCCCATTATGCCAGGGGTCCTGATCGTCGAGGCGATGGCCCAGGTGGGCGGCATGTTGCTGCTGGGAGCCGTTGACGATCCCGAGAACAAGGTCGTGTACTTCATGTCCATCGACGGTGTGAAGTTCCGACGTCCCGTCGTACCGGGCGACCAGGTTCGCTTCGAGCTCGAGATGCTCCAATTCCGAGGCAAGACGTGCCGGATGAAGGGCGTCGGCTACGTGGACGGAGCAGCCGTTGCGGAGGCCGAGATGATGGCGCGGATCGTCGACCGATGACTTCACGCATTCATCACACGGCAATTGTCGATACCACCGCAGAGCTCGCCTCAGACATCACCGTGGGCCCGTACAGCGTCATTGGTCCCGGCGTGACCGTCGCCGATGGAACCGTCATCGCCGCGCGCGTTATCATCGAGCGTGATACCGCCATCGGCAGGCGGTGCCATGTGGGAACGGGAGCCGTGTTGGGCTCCGCACCACAGGACCTGAAGTACCGGGGAGAGCCAACGCGCGTCGAGATCGGGGACGACACGCGTATCCGCGAGTATGCAACCATCAATCGGGGCACGGCAGCGCGGGGGGTGACTCGGGTTGGTAGCAACTGCTACCTCATGACCTACGTCCACGTCGCACACGACTGCATCATCGAAGACGGGGTCACGCTGGCCAATGCGGTGCAGTTGGCGGGCCATGTGCGCGTCGAGCCCCAGGCCACGATCAGCGGACTCACGCCGGTACATCAGTTCGTACGCATCGGGACTCACGCCTTCGTCGGCGGTGGTTCGCGCGTGCCGCAAGATGTACCACCCTACACGAGGGCGGCTGGGAACCCGCTGCGGCTCTACGGCATCAACACCATCGGGCTCACGCGTGCCGGATTCCCACCAGAGGTGCGACGAGCCCTCAAGCATGCCTATCGTCTCCTGTTCAACTCCGACCTCACCACCGTCGAAGCCGTGGAGGTCCTCCAGCGAGAGCTACCCGACATTCCCGAAGTCGCCCGACTCATCGCGTTCACGACCCGCACCGAGCGAGGGGTGCTGGTCTAATGCGTGTCCTCGTGTCGGCGGGTGAACCGTCGGGCGACACCCACGCGGCGGGTGTGGTCCGCGCCCTCCTCCGGACACGCCCCGATGCCGAGATCGACGGCATCGGTGGACCGCAGATGGAGGGGGCGGGGGCACATCTCCTGGAGCGGATGGAACGGCTTTCAGCCTCTGGGCTCGTGGAGGTAACCGGCCGCGCCGCGATTCATGTGCGATTGCTCCGGCGCCTACGTCGGCGGATCAACGCCGGCCGGTATGATCTGGTGCTCGTGGTGGACTATCCCGGGTTTCACTTGCGGTTGGCTCGGGCGGCAACCAGAGCCGGGCTTCCCGTGCTGTATTACATCGCCCCCCAACTGTGGGCGTGGGGCCGCTGGCGCATTCGGGAGCTCCAGCGATCTGTGCGCCGCCTCGCCGTGATCCTCCCCTTCGAGGAGGCTTTTTTTGGAGCTCGTGGCGTTCCCGCTGCGTTTGTCGGTCACCCCCTCTTGGATCGACCGCCTGCGTCCCGCCGAGCAGCGCGCCGATGCCTAGGTGTGGAGGAGGGGACGCGTCTGCTGGGACTGTTCCCGGGCAGTCGAGAGCACGAGTACAGGCATCACCGAGAGTTGTTCGCAACCGTGGCCCGCCGGCTCAGGGCAAGGGTGGGACCCTTGGAGATTGTCGTAGCGTCTTCCCCGCTGACTCAACGACCGTCGAGTGCCGAGACCGACCTCGCCACCGGTGATCCGACCACCGTACTCGCCGCGGCGGACGCGGTGCTTTGCAAGGCCGGAACGACGACGCTGGAAGCGGCACTTGCTGACGTCCCCATGGTCATCGCCCACCGGATGCATCCCGTGACCTTCCGAGTTGCTCGTCGGTTGGTCCGCGTGCCACACGTGGGGCTCGTCAACTTGCTCGCAGAATCCCGTCTGGCACCCGAGTTTCTCCAGGGAGCGGCGCAACCAGATGCTCTCGCGGAGGCTTTGGCGACGCTGCTCGACGAAGGAGGATCAGCCGCTCACCGACAGCGAGCGGGTTTCGCCACCGTTCGGGCGCGGCTTGGCACGCCCGGCGCGGGACGCCGCGTTGCCGAACTCGCCCTGCGAATGGCCGCATGAGGAGCGTTCTCACTGCCCCACTGCGACTGCTCGTCAGCTGCCTCGCCGGGACCTGGCGTCTCGAGTCCCACGGCGACGAGCAGATTGAGCAGTTTCGCGGGGCGCGGACCCCCGTGCTGTACGCCGTGTGGCACGGCCAGCTGCTTGCACCCTTGTGGCATCGACGAGAACAAGGGATCACCCTCTTGGTAAGCGGTCACGACGACGCCGGACGGTTGGCCGATGCGGCTCGAGCCTGGGGATACCGCGTCGTGCGCGGATCGAGCACCCGGGGGGCGGTGGCGGGCATGCTGGGGTTGCTCAGGGCGCTTCGCTCCCGCGGACTCGCGGCTGTGACCCCCGACGGTCCCCGGGGACCGGCTGGAGTCGTGAAGGTGGGGGTCGTCGCCGCCGCGCAATGGACGGGGGCTGCGATCGTCCCCGTGGCTGCTGCCGCGTCGGCAGCGTGGCGACTACGTTCCTGGGACGGTTTCCTCTTGCCAAAGCCGTTTGCTCGCGTCCGGATCGTGTATGGGACCCCGATCACGGTCGCGGCGGGAAGCGCGGAGTTGCGCCGAGGGGTCGCTCGGCTCCTCGCCGAGCTGCGCGCTGCGGGAGAAAACGCGCAGTGCTCTTTCTGACGCGCTGGTTGTGGGCGGAACGCAACCGGGCGGCACGCCTGGTGCGCCACTCCCTGGTGCCGGCCTCCCTCTTGTACCGGGGGGCCGTCGCGGCGCGAGCCCATGCCTATGCGGCCGGTCACTTCGCCCAAGGGGCGGCCCGTCTCCCCACCGTCGCCGTGGGCAATCTCACAGTGGGTGGAGCGGGGAAGACCCCCATCGCTTCATGGATCGCCAAGCGTTACGTGCGACACGGCCTGCGGCCCGGAATCCTGCTCCGGGGCTATGGGAGCGACGAGGGTGACGTGCACCGCCGCCTCGTTCCCGAATCCATCGTCGTGGAGAATCCAGAGCGGCTGGAGGGGGCCCGTGAGGCTGCGAGACGGGGAGCCGAGGTCGTGGTCCTCGATGATGCCTACCAACGGCTGGACGTCCGACGCGACCTCAATATTTGCGTGGTCGCGGCAGAATCGATGCGTGGCATCCGCTCGACTCTGCCGGCGGGTCCGTGGCGCGAGCCATTGCGAGCGCTCGACCGCGCCGACATCGTGGTCGTCACCCGGAAACGAGCCAGCCGCACCACTGCCCTGGCACTGGCCGGCGAGCTGCGGGCCGTGGCGCCGGGAGGAGATATAGCGCTCGCGCAACTGCAGCTCACGGACTTCCGAGGGCTGCGCTCGAACGCGCCCACCAACCCGGATGCCTTACGGGGCGCGCGTCTGGTGACGGCAGCAGGCGTTGCCGATCCGGACTCCTTCGCATTCCAATGCCAACGCCTTGGCGCCGTCGTCTGCCAGTTCCCGCTTCGAGACCACGAGCGGTTTTCTCGTCGGCGGCTGCAGCGACTCTTCCAAGCAGGGCGAGCGGTTGACTACGTTGTAGTGACGGAGAAGGATGCGGTGAAGCTTCGATTGCTGTGGCCGCAATCTGAACCCGAGCCGCTGGTTGCCGGACTGGGCGTGACGTGGGATCTGGGACAGGAGATGGTAGAACGTGCACTCGACGCAGCCGTCCTCGCGGGTAACCGCCGGAGTCGTTGAACGACGCGAGCCAACAGGAACACGATGACGAGTGGAGCCAATGTGGAGCGCCCCGCGAAGAGCGCTCAAGAGATCCTCGGTCGAAGCAAGGACCCGCATCTCGACGAGGACAATCCGTTCGAAGCGATGATGGCGCGCTTCGACTACGCGGCAGAGCTTCTCGATCTCGACCCCGGGATCTACAAGGTGCTGCGGGTTCCGGACAAGCAGATGATCGTCTCGGTACCGGTTCAACTCGACAACGGTGAGCTCGAAGTGTTCACCGGATACCGGGTGATCCACAACACGGCACGAGGACCGGCGAAAGGGGGGATTCGGTTCGATCTGCGAGTATCGCTCGACGAAGTCAAGGCCCTGGCGGCCTGGATGACATGGAAATGCGCGGTGGTCAATATTCCCTTTGGTGGCGCCAAGGGTGGTGTGGTGTGCGATCCCACCGTGCTGTCAATTAGCGAATTGGAACGCATCACTCGGCGTTACACGGCCTCTCTCATCGACCTGTTGGGCCCCGAGTCGGATATCCCGGCTCCTGACGTCAACACGAACGAGCGGGTCATGGCGTGGATCATGGACACCTATTCCATGCACCAGCGCCATCCGGTGACGGCCGTCGTGACCGGCAAGCCGGTGGAGATGGGCGGATCGCTCGGGCGGCGGGAAGCGACCGGACGAGGCTGCATGATCGCCACGAGGGCGGCTCTCAAGCACCTCGGACTCCCGCTCCGCGGCACCAAAGTCGCCGTCCAGGGGTTCGGCAACGTGGGCTCCACCGCGGCCAAGTTGCTCGAAGACGAGGGACTCACCATCGTGGCGGTGAGCGACGTCTCGGGCGCCGTCTACAACGAGAACGGGATCTATATCGACGGAGCCCTCAAGTGGACGAGTGAGCATCGATATCTCGCCGGCTATCCTGGTGCAGAGCCGCTCCCCGCTGACCAGCTCTTCACGCTGGATGTCGATGTCCTGGTTCCGGCGGCGGTCGAGAACGCGATCACCCGGAAGAACGCGAATGAGGTCACGGCGAAGATCATTTGCGAGGGAGCGAATGGACCAACCACCGCCGGGGCAGATACGATCCTCGAGGAAAAGGGCGTGTTCGTCATCCCGGACATCCTTGCCAACGCCGGTGGTGTCACCGTCAGTTATTTCGAATGGGTCCAGGACCGCGCCGGGTATTTCTGGGACGAGAAGACGGTCGTGGAACGCTTGAGTGCCGCCATCGACAATTCCTTCGGTGATGTCCTCGCCGTCTCGGAGCGTCACTCGGTCAACATGCGCATTGCGGCGTACATGCTCGCCATTGAACGAGTGGCCGCGGTGCACCGGTTACGCGGTCTGTATGCCTGATGACCGTGTACGTGGTGGCGGTGGGCCGCATGCGGAACACGTGCCTGCGCGACGCGTGCGAAGCCTTCATCGAGCGCATCCACCGGTTCCTCAGGCTCGAGATCAAAGAGATCAGAGAGGCCAGTCGGCGGGAAGAGGAGGCTGCGCTGGCGCGGCGCGCCGAGGGCCTCTCGCTCCTCGACGCGATTCCCGGAACTGCTCGGATCGTTGCCCTCACCCGTACCGGTCGTGCGCTCGACAGCGAGCAGTTCGCTGCTCAACTGGAAACTTGGCGTCGAGAGGCACGTGACGTCGCATTGGTGCTCGGGGGTACGTACGGTCTCGACGGCTCTGTCTTGAAGCGCGCCGTGGACCGTATCAGCCTCTCGTCTTTGACGCTCCCGCATGAATTGGCCCGCCTCGTGCTGCTCGAGCAGCTCTACCGGGCCTGTACCATCCTCAGCGGTCACCCGTACCACAAGCAGAGTATCCGGTGACGGAATGGTTCGAGCAGTGGTTTGGTGAAGAGTATCTGCAGCTCTACCCGCATCGTGACGACGCGGACGCCGCCCGCATGATCGCGCTGGTGAATAGTCGGATACCGCTTCGGAACCAGCGCCTGCTGGATCTGGCGTGTGGCCCCGGGCGCCACGCGGAACAGCTCGCCGGACTCGGGGGCCACGTCGTGGGATTCGACCTCTCTATGCCGCTCCTTCGGCGCGCTCGTGCTCGCATCCGGCCTCCCCTCGATCTCGTTCGAGGCGATATGCGCACCCTCCCGTTCGCCGACGCCAGCTTCCACGCGGTTCTCAATCTGTTCACGAGCTTCGGGTATTTCCTGGACGATGCCCAACACGACCTCGTCCTTCGCAGCGTGGCCAAATCGCTCGTCCAGGGTGGCACCTTCGTCCTCGACTACTTCAACGCCGATCACGTTCGCCGGCACTTGGTGGCGCACGAAGAGCGGAAGCTGGGCAGCAGGCGGATCGCCACCGAACGGAAGCTCTCTCAGGACGGACGATTCGTGGTCAAGGAAATTCACCTGATGGACGAGGGACGTAGTTTCTTGGAGCGAGTGCGTCTGTTTGCACCGGAAGATCTGGCCGAGATGCTGCAGAGGGCAGGCTTCGAGGTTGATCTGTGTGTCGGAGACTACGACGGCGCGCCGATTTCCGACACGGCCCCGCGGGCCATCTTCTTCGCACAGCGAACGTGACCCTTCGTTTCGAGACCACGCCGCTCGCACGTCCACCTGCCTGGGACGTCGACCGTCTCGTGGAAACGCGGCAGGTCTCTCTCGACCCGGCGCTCCGCGAGGCCTTCGTGGTGCAGGCACGACCCGCCGAGGACAACCTCGAGCGCTTGTTTTCGGGTGGTGGACTCTGCGTCACTACAGGTCAACAGCCCGGACTGTTCTTGGGCCCCCTCTTCGCGCTCTACAAGGCGCTCTCCGCGATCACCCTGGCGCGACGTTTGACGGAGCGTCTCGACCGCCCCGTTGCTCCAGTGTTCTGGGTTGCCGGCGACGATCACGACCTCGCCGAAGCCAACCACGTTTACGTCGTGAATCTCGCCAATGAAGTGGACGAGATTCGGCTGCGGGACCGCGATCACGCCGCCCCCCTCCGGCCGCTGTACCAGGAGCACCTCGGGCCGGAAGTCGGGGCGGCTATCCAGCGCCTCGAGGAGACGACCCCGGACACCGAGTTCCGATCCCACGTCTTGCAGTGGGTCCGCGGTCACTACCGCTCGGATCGGCACTATGCCGCGGCCTTCGCCGGCGCCCTCGCCGATCTCCTCGGGCCCCGTGGACTCCTGGTACTCCGACCCACGCACCCCGGCGCAAAACGGACGATAGCGTCTCATCTGCTTCGCGCGCTCGAGCGGGCAGGAGAGCTCGACGATGCGCTGCGACGTCGCGTCGACGAGGTTGACGGGCAGAATGCACCGGTTCCTGTCGGTGAGGGGGCCAGCACGGTGATGGTCGAAGGCGTCCTTGGTCGAGACCGCTTGATGGTGGAGGGCGATTGTTTCGTGAGTCGCCGTTCGAGGGAAACGTGGACCTTCAGCGATCTTCGCCGCCTCGCGGAGTCTGCGCCGGAGCGGCTCTCACCCAACGTGCTCCTCCGCCCCGTGGTGGAAGCGGCGATCCTTCCGACCCTCGCCTATATCGCCGGACCAGGGGAGCTCGGATATTACCCGCAATGCGCTCCCATCTATGACATGCTGCACGTGCGGCCGCAGGCGTGCCTTCCGCGATGGTCGGCTCGCATCCTCGAGACCAGGATCACCAAAGTCTTGGAGAAGTATCACCTTGCTCCAGAGGATCTCGTCCAAGAGGGCCGGGCCGAGGCCGGGATCGCTGAGGCGGACATGCCGGAAAACGCCACCGCCGCCCTACGCGGTCTGCGGAAGGCCTTAGGGAGCGAATACGCGCGTTTGCAAGAGACGGCAGTCACCATCGATCCCACACTCAAGAAGTCGGTGGCCTCCCATCGGAACGCGGCGTTGGCCGGCGTGAACGACATCGAAAAGCGCATCGTGACACACCTGAAGAAACAAAACGAGATCCTGGTGCAGCAGATCGCGAAAGCACGACACAACTTGTTTCCGAATGGCAAGCCACAGGAGCGCGTCCTCAATGTGGTGCCGTACCTCATCCGCTACGGAGAGGAGTTCGTCGAGGCGGCATTGCAGGCGAGCGACGTGTGGAGTGGGTCGCTTGAATCCCCCACCCGCGGGGCATAGAATGGCGCTATGATCTGGTGGTTGGGCCTGCTCGTTCTCCTCGTCGCGCTCGGCATCCCGGTCGTCGCGATTGTCCTGCATTCCCCATACAGCCACAGCCTCGCCTCGCGCTCGAAGCCTGAGGAGACCGATCGGATCAGCGAGCTCGGCAGCCGCGTCCAAACGCTGGAGGACGACGTCGACGAGCTCACGCACGCAGTCAGCGAGCTTCGGGAGGAAACCCAGTTCTTACACAACGTGTTGCCCCAGCCTGACCGGCCCCCGCCACTCGCCCCTTTCAAGTCATAGGCACATGGCCCCGTCGCAGGGCCGTCAGGCGGCCCGAGTCGGCGCCGGCATCCTGGTCACCCGCGTTCTCGGGTTCGTTCGAGAACGGGTCTTCGCCCAGTTCTTTGGAGACGGCCCGGCTGCCGACGCCTTCCGAGCGGCACTGAGGATCCCAAACGTGATCCGGAATCTCCTGGGGGAGGGTACGCTCGCGGCGTCCTTCATTCCCGTCTTCGCCGGGCTCGTCGAGCAGGGAAGAGACGACGACGCCCGCCGTCTGGCCGGCGTGATCGCGTCGTTCCTGATCGTGCTGGCCGCGGTGGCCACGTTGGTGGGGATCTTCCTCGCTCCGATCATCACGGACTTCGTGGCC
Organism: Gemmatimonadota bacterium; assembly: GCA_039591615.1. Taxonomy (GTDB): domain Bacteria; phylum Gemmatimonadota; class Gemmatimonadetes; order Gemmatimonadales; family GWC2-71-9; genus JBDHDH01. The sequence continues at coordinate 29,414 of JBDHDH010000026.1, forward strand.
CCTGGCTTTTCCGGCACGACCCGCGATCTCACGATCCGCCTCGTCGAGATCATGTTCCCCATGTCGGGGATCATGATCCTCTCAGGATGGTGCCTCGGGGTCCTCAATACGCACCGCCGCTTCTTCCTCGCCTACGCCGCACCAGCGGTGTGGAACATCGCGCAGATCGCCGTCCTCCTCGCCCTTGGCGGCATCCTGCTGAGCACGAGGCTGGCGGTTGCCCTCGCATGGGGAGCGCTGGTCGGAAGCGTGCTCCAGCTACTGGTGCAGCTTCCCACAACCCTCCGCCTCGTGGGGCGCATGCACTGGGGGTTTCAGCTGGCCGCACCTGGGGTCCGCCGTGTAATTCGCACGTGGATCCCGGTGGTATTCGGTGCAGGCGTATATCAGGTCTCGAGTATCGTGGAGACGCAGCTGGCGTCCTTGCTGCAGCAGGGTGCTGTTGCGATCCTCGGCTACGCCCAACTCGTGGCGAACGTGCCCGTCGCCCTCTTCGGGATCAGCGTCGCCGCTGCTGCACTCCCGGAGCTCAGCCGTGACGCCGTGGGGCCGGGCATCGAGACGCTGCGGCGCCGCGTCGCCGAGGGCGCCCGCCGTGTTGCCTACTTTGTGATCCCCAGCGCCTTTGGGTGTGCCGCACTCGCCACGCCGATTATCGCGGCACTCTTCCAAACTGGCGCCTTTGGACCGGACGAAACGGCCCTGGCCGCCGGCGTCCTCGCGGCCTTCGCCATCGGCCTCCCGGCTCAGGCATCCGTGCGCCTGCTCGCCTCCGGCCATTACGCCCTCGGCGATACCAAGACGCCGGTCAGAATCGCCGCGGTGTCGGTCGCGGTTTCCGCAGCCTCTGCGTTCCTATTGATGCGGCACCTTGGGGTAGCGGGCATCGCCGTGGGGACATCCCTCGGAGCGTACGTGAACATGACCCTGAATTCGTGGCGGTTGGAGAGCCGGGTGGGGCACCTCCTCGACAGGAGCGAGCTGCGAGCCATCGGCATCACTGTCCTTGGAGCCGCCCCGGCGGCCCTCGCCAGCGCCGCCGCCGCCAGGGCGCTGGCCGGTGGGGGCCTGTGGCTCGAAGCAGGCGTGGCTCTCGCCACGTTCGGGCTGGTGTACATGGGCATCACGCTCCTCCTTGGCCATCCCGACGCATGGCGGCTTCTGGACGCCGCGAGCCAGAGACCTCGCCGGAAGCGCGACATGTAGCATTAAGTTTTCTATATGCCTCTCACTGCTCCAGAGTCCGTTCGCCGGAAGATCGATTCGCTCCCAGAGGAGCCCGGGGTCTACCTCTGGAAGGACGCATCGGGCTCGGTACTCTACGTGGGGAAAGCCAAACGCCTCAGGCAGCGCGTTCGCCAATACGTCACATCGGACTACACATGGAGTCCCACCAGCCGGGCACTCATCCGCCTGATCGCCGACCTGGAGACCATCGTCGTCCCATCGGAGGCGCAAGCGCTGCTCCTCGAAAACAACCTCATCAAGGAATACCGGCCGCGCTTCAACATTCGTCTCCGAGACGACAAGAGCTACCCGTCAATCGCCGTGACCCTCGGGGAGCCGCTTCCACGGGTGCTCGTCGTCCGCCGGTTGAACATTCCCGGAGCTCGGTACTTCGGGCCGTACACCGACGTGTCAGTGCTCCGTCGCACGCTTCGCATCATTCGCCGCATTTTCACCGTTCGATCCTGTCACTACCGGCTTCCGGACGAAGCGCCCGATCGACCGTGCCTCGACTATCATATTCACCGGTGTCTCGCCCCCTGCGTAGGCCTCCAGGATCCCGGGACCTATCGCACCATGATCCAAGATGTGATCGCCTTTCTTGAGGGCAAGACCGTCGACGTACGCGCGCGACTCCGACTGCGCATGGAGGAGGCTGCCGGTCGCTTGGATTTCGAACGCGCCGCCGGCATTCGGGACGCCATCAAATGGCTCGACCAGCTGGAACAACCCCAAAGCGTCGAGTTCGTGGGGGGTGGCGACGCGGACGCCATCGGATTCGCCCGGGACGGAGACGACGCCGTCGGCGTGACCCTCCGGGTACGGGAGGGTAAAGTCATCGCGCGAGACCAGCGCTTCCTCGAGAACATCGCCGATCAGCCCGACGAGGAGATCTTGAGCGCGTTCCTGGTGCGCCACTACCTCCCGTCCGAGGCCCGGGCCCGACAGGCGCTGCTTCCACTCCCACCCGCTGACTTCGAGTCCATCGACTCCCTCACTCCAGAAATGGCGTGGCTGTTGCCCCATCGCGGTATCAAGCGACGATTGGTCGACCTCGCCGACCAAAACGCGCGGCACCTTCTGGAGAGCTTCAAGATCGAATCCCTCGAGACTGAAGAGCGGGCTGAAGATCCCGTCTATGCCCTCGGGCGCGATCTCGGCCTGACGGTCGTGCCGCGAAGCCTGGTCTGTATCGACATCTCCACGAACCAGGGCCGAGATACGGTGGGATCGCTGGTGTGGTTCGAGGCGGGACGGCCGAAGAAGAGTGAGTACCGCCGCTTCAAGATCAAGGGACAGGGTCAACAGGACGACTGCGCCGCGGTCCATGAAGTCGTTACTCGATACCTCTCTCGGAGAACTGCGGATGAGCGACCGCTTCCCGACCTTCTCGTCATCGATGGCGGAAAGGGGCAGCTTGGCGCCGCGTCGCAGGCTGTTCGGGAACTGGACATGGAGATCCCGTTGGCCAGTCTCGCGAAGCGGGAAGAAGAGATCTTCCTGCCGCAACAGCAGCGGGCTCTGCGTCTGTCGCCACGTTCCCCCTCGCTCAGACTCTTGCAACGAGCCCGCGACGAAGCCCATCGGTTCGCGGTCGCCTACAGCCGAAAACGCCGCACGGCCCGCACGGTCACGTCAGAGCTGCTCAACGTTCCCGGAATCGGCGATCAGCGGCGCCGGGCGCTGCTCGAGCGGTTCGGGAGTCTGGCTGGCGTCCGGCTGGCCACGCCAAGCGAGATCGCAGCGATACCGGGGTTCTCCGAAAAGTTGGGCCACCGAATCCTCGACTATCTCAAGAAATGAACCCGCACTGGATACTCGAGTGCTCGGCATGCGGGCACACCGCGGCGCACAGGAAGCTGGCTACCGTCTGCTCGGTGTGCAGCGCACCATGGTTGCTGCGGTACGCGGCGCTTCCCGACCAAGCCAGCAGGGCCGCACTGGGCGATCGAGAATGGTCCATGTGGCGGTACCGTGAGTGGCTCCCCCTCACGGCCGGGGATGAGCCCGTCTCCCTGGGCGAAGGAGGCACCCCGCTCGTTCCCGCCCCCAAGCTCGGGAGGACCGTGGGGGTCTCCCGCCTGTGGGTCAAAGACGAGTCTCAGAATCCGACCGGCTCGTTCAAGGCACGGGGACTGGCGGCCGCGGTGACGCGAGCGCGGCTGGAGGGGGCCAAGTGCCTCACCGTGCCGACCGCTGGGAACGCCGGTGTGGCACTCAGCGCGTACGGCCAGCGGGCCGGACTGCCGGTCACCGTGTTCGCCCCCAGCACCACACCCCCTCGAATCCTAGAGCAGATTCGTACGTACGGCGCCGCACTCGAGTTACTCGACGGGCACATCGGCGACTGCGGTGTCGCTGCTCGGGCGTACGCCGCCGAGACCGGCGCGTTCGACGTCTCGACACTCCGGGAGCCGTACCGCATCGAGGGAAAGAAGACGATGGGCCTCGAGCTCGCCGAGCAACTCGGCTGGAGACTGCCGGGCGCGGTCGTGTATCCCACGGGAGGCGGTACCGGGCTCATTGGGATGTGGATCGCCTTCCGCGAGCTCCGCCGAGCAGGCTGGGTCGCCGATGAGAGCCCGCGCCTCTACAGCGTCCAGTCCAGCGGGTGTGCCCCCGTCGTGCGGGCGTTCGATCAGGGCGCAGACGAGACGGAAGCCTGGGCGGATCCGGTGACGCGAGCCGCCGGACTGAGGGTTCCCAACCCGTTGGGCGGGCCCCTCGTCTTGCGGGGCCTGAGGGAAACCGGCGGCACCGCGATCGCCGTCAGCGACGAGCGCATGGAGGCGGCGCAAGCCCGCATGGCGACGGCCGAAGGGATCGACGCCTGTCCCGAGGGGGGAGCAACGCTCGCAGCCCTCGAGGACCTCCTCGCCTGCGGGGCCGTCCGTCCGGAGGAGTCCGTGGTCCTTTTCAATACCGGGGCCGGGTGGCTTTATCGTGTTTCGTGAGCAATATTTACGGCGCTTCATGACGATTGCGATTCTCGACCCCTTTGCGGGGATCAGCGGGGACATGGCGCTCGGCGCTTTGCTCGACGCCGGTGTCGAGCGCGCCTGGCTCGATGGCCTGCCGGCGCGGCTTGGATTCCCCGACGTCGCGGTTCGCGTGGCGCGAGTGGAGCGGGGTGCGGTGAGGGCCACTAAAGTGACCTTCGACATCCCCGGGCCAGCAGATGCCCACGGAAGGCACCTAGGCGAGCTCCTTGCGATCGTTCAGCGAGCGCCGGTTTCCGAGGCCGTTCGACGCACGGCAACGGCTGCCTTCGAGCTGATCGGGGCGTCGGAGGGCCAGATCCACGGGCTCGCGCCGGAGCGTGTCCACCTCCACGAAGTTGGGGCGGTGGATGCCGTCCTAGACGTCGTGGGCACGGTCGAGGGGTTCGAGCGCCTCGGGGTCGAGCGGGTGTTCAATCTCCCGCTGGCCACCGGCTCCGGATGGGTCGATACCGGGCACGGTAATCTTCCAGTGCCGGCCCCGGCGACCACCCTGCTGCTTGAGGGTGTCGAGCTGAGGCACGACGGCCCCATCTCCGGCGAGGCAACGACTCCGACCGGAGCGGCCCTCATCAGAGTGCTGTCGGAGGGTCCGCCGCCCGAGCGCTGGCGGATCGTGCGGAACGCATGGGGAGCGGGGGATAGAGATCCTGACGGGTATCCGAACGTGCTGCGCCTCCTGGTTGCGGAGGCGAGCGCAGAGGCTGGGATCGTCGAGATCATTGCAACCGACATCGACGACCTCTCACCGGAATACGTCGAGCCCCTCCGTGAGGCCCTGTTCGAAGCGGGCGCACTGGATTGCAGCGTGTGGGCCACACAGGGAAAAAAGGGAAGGGTGGCCCTGCGCCTGGAGGTACACGTGCCCCCCGGCATCGCCGAGGGCGTGGTGGACGCATTGTTCGCGCACAGTACGACCGGTGGAGTACGGCGCTGGTTCGCGAACCGGTCGACGCTCCCGCGCCGTGAGATCGTGGTGGAGCTTGACGGCTCCGTTCGGGTACGAGTTAAGGTGTGGGACGGGCCTTTCGGCACGCGTCTCAAGCCGGAGTACGGCGACGTGGTGGCGGCTGCAGGAAGGCTCGAGCGGCCCGCGTTGGACATCGCCCGCGAGGCGGAACGCCTGGCGGATATCGTGGTACGAAATGGCAACGAGAGGCGTAACGGCGTTAAAGAGGAGTGAAAGCAGATGCAACTGAGGTCCTTGGTGCTCGCAGGGGCGGTGGTTTTCGGGCTGACCTTCGTCGCCCACACAGGGCAGGCGCAGCTCGAACAGTATCAACCGCCCCTGTGCGAGCTGAACACTGGGCACTTCCTCATCAAGAACAGCACCGTATACCTGAAGGGTGCGACTGAGGAACAGGATCCGGCAAAAGTCGAGAAGATGCTGAACGACGCCAAGGAGAACCTCATGCAGGCGCTCCTGGGCGACCAAGCGGATAACCCTGCCGCGTGGTATTTCCTCGCCCGGTACTACTTCATGACCGATGATGCCGTCGGCGCCGATTCGGCATTCGATCGTGCCGAGCAACTGGCCCCGGATTGCGAAACGGACATTGGCCTCTATCGCAGGACCATGTGGGGACCGCTGATCAACGCAGGGATCGATTCCCTCAACGCGGGGGCACACGAGACCGCCAAGCGGCTCATCGGCGCAGCGGCCACGATCTTCGAGGCGGACAATTATGGCTACTACTTCCTTGGCGTCACTCACTACAACTTGGGTGCGTCCGACAGCGCCCAGCATTACTTCAAGGAGACCATACGAATCGGGGCGATCGATTCGACGCGCCAACAGAACATCGAGGCTGCGACTTTCAACATCGGCGTCATTTATGTCGACGCCGGCGAGCTGGATTCAGCAGCGGTGTGGTACGAGCGGTATCTGGAACTGAAGCCGGACGACGTCCAGGCCATCATTGGTCTCGCGACGATTTACGGCGAACTGGGAACCGCGGACCGTGCGGCCGTAATGTACGACAGCGCGCTCGCGCGGGCAGATTCCCTGAATGAAAACCAGCTGTTGCAGGCGGGACAGGATCTCTTTCACGGCGAGAGGCACGAGTTGGCCGCTCGCGCCTTCTCCCTGTTCCTCGAGCGGAATCCGTTCCACCGGGACGGGCTCTACAACCTCACCAACAGTTACCTGGCCATCGCGCAGCAAGCGGGTGAAGAGGCCCCGGAGCGAACCGAGGCCGCTCAGGCAATGGAGGAAGTTGCCCGTCGGCTCGTCGGCGTGGAGCCACTTGGGCACGAGGCCCAGCGCCTCCTGGCAGCCTCGTTCGCGCTCCGTAAGCTCGAGGACTCAACTCAGGCGGTCATCCGGCGGGTGGACGGCCAGTCGCTCAGTATTGAGGTCTTTCGGTCGGATCTGACCGATGGTGGGTTCGCGGTCAAAGGGACCATCAGCAACATGAAGAGCACGGTCACCGTGCTGCCCACTATCAGCTTCGAGTTTCTGGACCAACAGGGGAACGTTGTCGCCAGCGAGACTCTGTCCATTGCCCAACTCGACGCGCACGCAAACCAGGATTTCGAGGTGACAGCCGTCGCCGAAGACATCGTGGCGTGGCGATACACCGTCGGGACATAGCGCCGGAAGGAGTGCGGCAAGGTCAATTTCCGAAGAACAAATCGCGATCGACGAAGGGAGGGGCCC
>JBDHDH010000027.1:0-82848 GCA_039591615.1 Gemmatimonadota bacterium
GCCCAGAATCGCCAGTAATCACTGATGGTCACACCTAGCGCTCTCGCGATCTCACCCTGATCAGGCGCCCGTCCCAGCCAGCTCTCCAATTCACTAACGACGTGGGCAAGCTGCCGAGCGCGATTACGCGTCGCTCTCGTCATCCAATCGCGGCTGCGCAGCTCGTCGAGAATCGCCCCGTGAATGCGACGCATCGCGTACGTGCTGAACGCCACTCCACGCGCGGGATCGAAACTCTCGAGGGCCTGCACAAGACCCAGCGTTCCAGAGCTCATCAAATCATCGAGCTCCACCACGCCCTGTACGCTCCTGGCGACGCGATTGGCGCAGCTGTGGACCAGACCCAGGTGTTGCTCGAGCAACTTCGATCTCGCTTCGACGTCTCCCTCTTTCCGGTAACGTCGCCAGAGTTCCCTGTTGTCGGGTCTCATCGCGCTTCTCCCCCTGAGTGTGACTGGACCGAGCCGGCGCCGGCGCCGAACACCCAGGGGTGATCGGCAATGATTTGCGAAATCGCATCAGAAGCAGGGCCTGGGGTATCTAGCTCAACCGACGGTCCGGACCCCCGCGTGGTGGAGTGCAGGTTCGCGTCGGCCGGAACACATCCGAGGTAGCCGAGCTCCCTGCGGAGAGCGCCTGCACACTGCGCCGCCAGTTGCTCGAAGGCGTCCAGTCCCTCGGCCGCATCGCGCGTCCGGTTGGCGATCACATAGATCGGCAATTGTGGGAGTTGGTAGTCGACGATCTTGATGAGTGCGTATGAGTTCGTGATGGCGGAGGGCTCCGACATCAGCACGACAAGCAGCCGGCTCGCACCCATAGCAGAAGCACGCACCACGCTCTCGAGACCAGGCCCCGCATCGACGATCACCACGTCGAAACCATCGTAGAGCGTGCTCAGTTGGTAATGCAGTCGAGCGCGGTCCGTCGCATTCAATGCGTACATTGCTTCGTCACCGGAGTCTGCCGGCAAGAGCCACAGGTTGTTCGTCACCGATTGAACGAGAGATTGCGGCTGAGCGGCGCCGGTCAGGACCCCATGAAGCGAGCCGCGCGGGGATACGTTCAGCAGTACATGGAGATTCCCGAGGTTCTGCGAGCCGTCCAACAAGAGCACGCGACGCCCCTGTTGTGCGAGCTTTACGCCACACATCACGGTGAGCGCGGAAGCACCGACACCGCCTTTTGCGCTTCCAACCACCAACACCGCGGGTCCCCTCCTCGCATCTGCCTGAAGGACCGTACGATTTGGGGGCTGGGCGTCCGGCATTACATGGTGCGTCGGAACCATCCGACGCTCAGTGCCGCTGAGCTTCCCAGACGTGACCCCGGAAGGATCGCTCCACTCTCGGGATGTGATTCGCGCACGTGCGACTCCCTTTCAACCCGAGGTCACGCAAAGCAATCAGCATACCGAAGAGCACCCCGGCGCGTGGTGGGACTTCCATCCAGGCGCAACCCACTACCTTGGAAAGAGTTACACTGGTGCAGGGTCAGCGAACTGGGGCTTCGCCTCTAAGAGAGAGGAAGGGCCGACTCATCGATTTCGGAAGAAAATGCCGGTCACGAACGGACGATCATTCCGCTGATCGCAGCTTGATCCGATCAGGGGCGGCGCTTACGCGCTGCGGGGCTTGAGCTTGTTTCGGAGGGTGCGTTCCGAGATGCCGAGCAGTTTGGCGGCACGAGAACGGTGTCCGCCCGTTTCCTCCAGGGCGCGCTCGATGGCCACCCGCTCGAGTTCCTCGAGGTTCAGTGGCAGGTCGGCAGACTGGGAGGCAGGGTTGCTCCATGCTGGGGAGACCGGTAACCGAAAGTCCTCGGCCCGCAGCCGTCGCCCTCCCGAGAGGATCCACGCGCGCTCGACGGCATGCGCTAGCTCCCTGACGTTGCCGGGCCAATCGTACGCTTGAAGTATGTCCAGTGCACGCTGCTCGATGGAGGTTGGCTCCTTCCCTTCCTGCTCCGCCGCTCGTTTGAGGAAGTAATTCGCCAAGCGCGGTATGTCCGCACGCCGCTCGCGAAGCGAAGGCGTGTGTATCGGCACGACACTCAACCGGTAGAAGAGATCGGCCCGAAACCGACCGGTGTTGGTCTCTTCTTCCAGGTTCCGATTGGTCGTGGCGATGATTCTCACATCGACGTTGATGGTCTCGTCTCCTCCCACGCGCTCGAATTCTTGTTCCTGAACAACCCGCAAGAGTTTGGCTTGCAGGTCGAGTTGCATCTCGGAGATTTCGTCCAGCAGGAGGCTACCGCCGTCGGCTCGTTCAAACGCTCCCCGAAATCGCGACGTCGCCCCCGTGAATGCCCCCTTTTCGTGCCCGAACAACGCACTCTCAACGAGGTTGCTCGGCATAGCCGCACAATTCAGGATGATGAAGGGCTTGTCAGCACGAGGGCTCGCATCGTGGAGCGCGCGCGCAAAGAGCTCCTTGCCGGTGCCGGATTCCCCTTGCAACAGCACCGTCGCACGAGTCGGAGCAACCGTCGCAATCACGTCGAGAACCAAGCGAAGCGCATCACTTTCACCCACAATGGCGCGTTGTCCACGAAGCGACCTGAGCTCGAGGCGGAAGGCTTCATTCTCTCGCCGGAGTCGAACGACTTCTAACGCTTGATTCACCGCGATCCGTAGTGACTCTGCGCGAACCGGCTTGGTTAGGTAATCAACGGCACCGTGACGCATCGAGGTTACCGCATTCTCGACACTGGCGTACCCGGTCACGATGATCACGGGGATTTCGTAACTGCCTTCGCGAAGTCTCCGGAGCAGGTCGAGGCCGGTCTCATTGGGCATCGAATAGTCGCTGATGATCAGGTCGGGGGCCCTCCAATCAACCACCTTCATCGCCTCGGCCACGCTGTTGGCCAGGATAGGCTCATGGCCCACCTCGCGAAGAGCGCGCTCGACCAGCACTGCAACCGATGGTTCGTCGTCGACACAGAGAATCGTTGCCATGAGACGGTGTTTGTGACCTGCCGTGTTTTGAGGGTTCGGTTCCACCGCCGCTAAAGATTTGACATCATCATGCCGATAGCAACTGGTTCGGGCGAGACGCAGTGCCTCGATCCGATTCAGAATCCCGCCTGAGCCTGCCGACGCAATCAGCCCGGGACTTCCGAACGCCCATGCGTCGCTACCTCGCCATCCCTCCCATCCCTAGGCGACCCCGCGCAGCCGTGGCCAACTCAAGCTTGATGAGCCAACAGCCGATAATCGCCGTCAGCGGAAGCCCACTATCCAGGCATGGTGTCGATGGAAGCTTCACTCCCGTTCAGGACCGGCCGTCCGCTGCGGTCAACATCATGTGGCTGAATCCGTTGGATGGCGAAAACCCAACGCCTTCTGGCAATGGTCGCGCTACCCACGCGACCGGCGGATCGCTGAACGAACCCGCGTCAGAACAGCGCCGTGACTCCTCGGCCACGGACGTCGAGCACCCTGAGATGAGCAGCGCGCACGGGACAGACGAATCTCAACCATCACCTGCCCGGCTGACGGCAGACCGCCTCCGGAAGGTCCTCGAACGGGTGACCAGCGGCTTTTACGACAGCCCTGAGGTGATTCATCGGGTTGCGGAGCAGGTAGAAGACGAGCTCGCCCGGGGGGACGATGGAAACAAGTGACGGGGAACACAGTCGCTGGAGGTCCAGGGTTACAAAGTTGCTTTGGAGGGGCATCGGATGAATGACGAGTCGCTGACACCGACCAGTGATATCGCCAGCCGGCGGGCGCGATCGTCGTTGCTGACGTGGCGACCGCAGGCCGACGAGCAGGATCGCCGACTCACGGAGCACGTAGAGAGGGCGGTACGGGAAGCCCTGGCGTCCCGCCTGCTGTTCGAGAGCCCCCTGGGTGAGGTCGCGAATCTGGTCCTCCTGACGGTGGTCGCGACTCTCGTCTGGGGGGTGGCGCGGCCGCTGGTATTGATTCCCTGGCTCGCAGCGGTGGCCGCGGCTACCATCGTCCGGGCCGTCGTGCGGCGGCACCTGGCCACGAAGAGGCACCCGCCGGCCTATCGCACGAGGATGATTCGCAACAGCGTGCTGGCATCGGGTCTCGCGTGGGGCGCGGGTGCAGCGGTGGTCGCACCGGGCATGCCCTTCGAGTACTTCGCGCTCATCATGGTGGTATTCGCCGGGCTCGCCGCCGGTGGGACGGCAACGTTGGTGGCGGACCCCAGGAGCTTCTACGCGTTCACGAGCGCGCTCCTCGTACCTCTCACCCTCGGGATCTTGGCGGCTGGGCTAACCCGCCCGTATCTCGCCGCGGTCGCCCTCGTCGCTCTCTTTGCGGTCACGCTCGTGTTGATCTATCGCCGGGGTCACCGCACGCTGTGCGACCAGCTACGAACCGCAGCCCGCCTGGAGTTCAGCGAAGCCGAGGCGGCACGGGAGCGGGGTTTCCTCGACGCGGTGCTGAGCAGCGCTCCGAGCGCCATCGCCACCGTACGAAGAGATGGACGAATCGAGGGAGTCAATCCGGCGTTCGAGCGTCTGTTCGGTTACGGCGCCGAAGATGCGGTAGGGCGAGATCTCAATGAGCTGATCGCGCCCGCACCGTCGCCTGATGTCGCGGAGCAACTGAGCGAACGGATGGAAGACGCCCAGTCGATCGTCACCGAACTCGTCCGGCGAAGGCGGGACGGTAGCCTGGTGCCAGTTCGCGCGTCCTCGGCTGCTGTGCAGTTGGTGGATGAGGACATCATGCTCGTGCTGTATGACGACATCTCAGACATGAAAAAGGCCGAACACGCCCTGCGTGATGCGGAACGGCAATATCGTAGTCTCGTGGAATCGGCGTCCGATCTGGTTTGGAAGGTCGATGGTGACGGGTCCTGGACGTTCTTGAATGCCGCATGCGAGCGAATCTACGGTGCCACACCAGATGCATTTCTGGGCAGGCCGTTCGCTGAGCAGGCCGATCCGTCGCATGTCGACCGCGATCTCGCAGCGATCGGACGAGTTCTCGGTGGGGATGAGCTCGTCGATCACGAGACGGTACATCTGGCAGCAGGTGGCGAGTCGAAGCACTTGAGCTTCGCCGCCAGGCCTCTTCGGGATGCCACCGGGGCTATCGTCGGTGCTCATGGAATCGCGCGAGACGTGTCCGAGCGCGCGGCAGCTCTGCAAGCGCTCGTACAGGCCCGAGACGAGGCAGAGCGGGCCGTCGAGGCGAAGAGCGCGTTTCTCGCGAACATGAGCCACGAAATCCGCACACCGATGAACGGTGTGCTCGGGATGCTCGAGTTGCTCATGGATACCCCTCTGGACATGGAGCAGCTGCGTTCGGCGGAGCTTGCTCGGAGTTCGGCGGAGGCACTGCTCCACATCATCAACGACATCCTCGACTTCTCGAAGATCGAGGCCGGGAATCTAGAGCTCGAAGAGATACCATTCGATTTGGCCGGGTTGGTGGATTCCGCGGTACGCTTGTTGGCACCTCGTGCATCCGAGCGGGGAGTCGAACTCCTCTACGACCTGTCGCCAACGCTGCCTCGAATGGTGCGTGGCGATCCCAGCCGGTTGCGGCAAGTCCTCACGAACCTCGTCAGCAACGCGGTGAAATTCACGCACGAGGGGGAAATCGTCGTCACCGCCTCGTCCGTCAGCGGCTCAAATGATACGACGGTCATTGCATTCTCGGTCCGAGACACCGGCATCGGGATTCCCCCAGACAAACTAGAATCGATCTTTGGAGAGTTCAGCCAGGCGGACGTTTCGACGACGCGTCGCTACGGGGGGACGGGGCTCGGGCTGGCCATCGCCCGCAAGATCACTCGCGTGATGGGGGGTGAACTGAAGGTGAGCAGCGAAGAGGGACAGGGCAGTGAATTTGCCTTCGCAATCCCCCTGGCCGTTGAGAGCGATACCGAGGCCATCGTCACGCCGCCAGCCATTGGGCGACTGGAAGGGCTCCAGGGCATCGTGGTGGACGACAATCCGACCAATCGCCGCATAGTCCGAGGCATGTTGGCGACCGCCGGAGTGACAGTCGACGAAGCGCCGGGTGCGGATGCCGCTCTGGATGCCATTCGACAAGCGGCATCCAGCGGCGCCCCGTACGCCGTGGCGATCATCGACGGGTACATGCCGGAGCGGGACGGGTTTGACCTGGCGCGCACGATGCGGGACCTCCCCGACCTCGCCGCCACCCGCGTCATGATGCTCACGTCGGCGGGGCAGCGGGGCGATGGCCAACGGTGCCGGGAGCTTGGCATTTCGGCTTATCTCACGAAGCCGGTATCGCGTATCGAGCTGTTGGAAGCCACCGCCGCGATGATGGGAGGTTTGTCGACGGACCACGAGTTGATCACACGGCACTCGATCGAAGAGACCCGACGGCATGTCCGCATTCTCCTGGCGGAGGACAATCCGGTGAACCAAGAGGTGGCAGCCGCCATGCTTCGGCGCCGCGGCCATCGGGTGGACATCGTGGGCGACGGTCAGGCAGCGGTCGCCGCGGCCCACACCCAGGAATACGACTTGATACTGATGGATGTTCAAATGCCAGTGTTAGACGGCTTGGCAGCGACTCAAACCATCCGCCAAACGAAGCAGTTGGCGGACCTGCCAATCGTGGCAATGACGGCCCATGCCATGTCGGGTGAACGGGAACGGTGTCTCGCTGCCGGGATGACCAGCTACTTGCCAAAGCCATTCAAGCCACACGAACTGTTTGCTGCCGTTGAAGGTTGGGGCGCCACGGTCGCCTCCAAACAACAACTTCCCGATTCGCCTGAAAGCGAGGTGGTGGTGGATCTGGAAGAGTTTCGCCGATCGATGCGAGAGGCCGGCGTGGAGGACGCGGTTGGCACGCTGTTGGAGACGTTCCTGCAGGACGCGCCCGGGCGTATGCAGGCATTGGGCCGGGCGGCGGCAACAGCCGACACCTCGGCTCTCGAAGCGTCCGCCCACGCGTTCAAGTCGGCGGCCCGTACCATTATGGCTCGTCGGCTCGCCGACCTCTTACAAGAACTCGAAGACGCGGGCGAGCGTGGAGACACTGAGAAAGGGGTCAGCCTGATGCCAGTCGTCGAGGAAGCGTATACCGCGGTCATACAGTATCTCGAAGCCGCCATGCCTCGGGAGCCGGCGTATGGATAACGTCATGGTGTCCCGGCATTGGATGCAGCAGGTCCTCCAGCGTGCCGGAGTCGACGGGTTCGAGAATCTGGCGTTGACGCCCGGGTTGCCGGTCGCTGACGTCTGGCGCCAGACCGAGGAAACGTGCGATATCACGGGTCTCGAGCTGGCGCGGCACGTTGCCGCGCACTTCCGTTTGCAGCAGGCTGATCTGGGCTCCGCCGAGACCCGGGTTCTCAAGCTCGTCCCCCAGGAGCTGGCCCACCGATTCCGGGTATTCCCGCTCCGAGAAGACGACCGACACCTCGTCGTCGCCACGAGCGATCCCACGGATCTCGACGCCGAGAAGGCCCTGGGATTTGCCTCGGGTCGGACACCGGTTTTCGAAGTAGCGTCTCCTACCGACCTCGAGCGGGAGATCGAAGCCGGGTATTCGCCGGACCGGGTCCTGGAAGCGCTCGTGAGCAGCGTGGACTCGGACGTCATTGACGCTGTTCGGATCCTCGATGAGACGGAGCCGGAGGCTTTGGGAGCCGATGCCGTCGAATCGGGTCCAGTGGTCAAGCTCACCAACTTGATTCTGCGTGACGCGATCGCGCACCGCGCGAGCGACATCCACCTGGAAGCGGGCCGTGGTGCCGGCACGGTGCGGTTCCGCGTTGACGGCGTGCTGTTCAAGTACATGGGAATACCAATGGCGGCGCTGAACCGGGTGGTGTCGCGAATCAAGATCCTCGGCCGGCTGGATATCGCCGATCGGCTGCGCCCACAGGATGGTCGGGCGCGTGTCCAGATTCGTGACGGAACCTACGACTTGCGGATCTCGACGGTTCCTACCCGAGACGCAGAAAAGGCGGTTATCCGGGTCTTGGATCCTCAATCATCGCTGGACCTCGAGGCCCTCGGACTTGCGAGTGACGCCGTGAAGCGCACCCGAGATCTTCTCGGTCACCGTGATGGGATAATCATCGTCACGGGTCCAACGGGATCCGGGAAGACGACGACGTTGTACGCCGCACTTCGGGAGCTCGCCACAGGGCAGATCAACATCATGACCGTCGAGGATCCGGTCGAGTACGAACTGCCGGAAGTCACCCAGATCCAAGTCGAAGAGCGCCGTGGGGTCACCTTTGCATCGGCGCTCCGAGCGATCCTCCGACAAGATCCGGATGTGATTTTCGTAGGCGAAATCCGTGACCTCGAGACCGCGGAAGTCGCGGTTCAGGCAAGCATGACCGGCCATCTCGTACTTGCCACCCTCCACACCAATGACGCCCTGAGCGCGATTCAGCGACTGATGGATCTCGGCCTCGATCGGCCGTCCATCGCGGTGAGCTTGCGCGGTGTCGTTGCGCAACGTCTCGTGCGCCGACTCTGTGAGCGATGCGCGCGGCCTGCCACCGCCGCCCCGGTGCCGCAGGAGGAAGCCCGGCTAGTGGATGTGTACGGCGTCGAGCCCGTGGCGGTCGCAATGGGCTGCCGCGCGTGCGGCCAAACGGGGTACCGCGGCCGCTTGGCGGTCGCCGAGGTTGCCGTGATAGAGGAGCGTCTCCAGCAGCTGATCGCTGCGGGCGCACCGTCGGCCGACCTGACGCGAGCGGCCCGTGCCGCCGGTATGCAAACACTACGGGACGCGGCGCTGGCTCAAGTTCGTGCTGGCTCGACGACTCTCGCCGAACTCGAGCGATCCCTCGGAAAGATGCCGGATCGGTCGACCCGGCGGGGGCCGACGGAGCCGCACATTCTCCTCGTCGACGACGATGCGGTCAACCGTACACTCGCGAAGGCTCTGCTCACGAAGCACGGCTTCCGCGTCTCCGAGGCCGGGGACGGCGCCGTCGCCCTCGAGCGATTGGGCAACAGTGAGGATTACGACCTCATGGTTCTCGACCTCGACATGCCGAAGGTCGGCGGTAGTGAGGTGCTCGGCCGTGTCCGGTCTACCCTGGCGACGGCGGCCCTGCCAGTGGTCGTCCTTACCGGCACCAATGACCCAGACGCCGAGATCCGGCTCATGGAGAACGGCGCAGACGATTACATCCGCAAGCCAATCGATTCTCCTCGCTTTGTCGCACGCATCCGAGCGGCACTGCGGCGTGCGGGTGCTGGAGTGGCCGCCGACTAGCCGACATGACGCAAGACGCACGGAAGGAGCGCCTGTTGGCGTCGGAATCGCCAGTGTCCTACGTGAAAGAGATTCTGGAGCGTGAGGCGGAAACCCGAGAGCCGGCTGCCCAGCCACGCCGCAGGGTCCAGGGGCCTCTGCTGCTGGTCCTGCTGAGCGTGGCGGCCACGCTCACCGTCTGGAACGTGATGGCGATGACCGGTGGTGGTGTCGACTCGTTGAACGCTGCAGAGGAAGAAGCGTCGGCGCGCTTCACCGTCTACCTCATTGCCCAAACGCTGGAGACGCACCGAGACTCCACCGGGACATTCCCTCCGACTCTGGAGACGCTGAACGTCAACGAGGAGGGCGTACGATACACCTCGACCGGCAATGCGTACGAGCTCACGGCAAAGTTCGCAGAGGGGCAGATCGTGTACCGCTCCGGTGAGGACCTCTCGGCGTTTGCACGGGCCTTCGAACAACTCGCACGGAAGCGGGCGCAATGAACCGGCGAGGTATGACGTTCGTCGAGCTCATGATCGTCATCACGATCTTGGGGATAGTCGCGAACATCGCCATCCCGAAAGTTCGCGACGCCCGCCGCCGAGCCACGGCGGCTAACGTGATTGGGGACTTCGTCGTGGTTCGAGCAGCGGCCTTCGACCGCTATGCCGCCGTGGGGGGCTATCCGAGTTCCAGCAATTGGGGCGAGGTACCCCCCGAGTTCGTTACATCACTGCCTCTGGGCTTCTCGTTCGATCAGGCCGACGTCAGCTATCGATGGCGTCGTTGGTCGATGGGCAAAGGCGGGCCAGGGGGGAGCGGACCATCCATGCTCTTGGGACTCCAGATCAAGAGCCAAGACCGGAGACTCATGGAATCGATCAAAGGGCTGTACGGTGGACCACTGGCATTCGGCAGCGCCACACAGGTGACGCTGGTGATCGAATAAGGTTCGTCGGCAGTCCGCGCGAAAGGCCACAAGAGTCATGACAGGTACTCAAACCCCACCGGTCCCGACGCTCATCGTAGACGATGAACGTCCCCTTCGTGAGGCCCTCGCTCGGTACCTCAGCAGAGTAGGGTTCCGAGTGACGACCGTCGATTCCGGTCAAGCCGCCCTCGAGCACCTCCAGGCGAATGATGTCTCGGTGATGCTCCTCGACATCCGGATGCCGGGCATGAGCGGCGTCGACGTTGTGCCTCAAGCACTGGACATAGATCCAAATCTCGCCATCCTGATGCTCACTGCCGTGGCGCACGCATCCAGCGCCACCCGTTGCCTCCAGGGCGGGGCGATGGATTACCTCACAAAACCGGTCGAACTCACCGAGCTGCTTGGCGCGATAAACCGCGCGCTCCGCCAGCGCGAAACAATGATGCAGAGCCGCGAGATGACTAACTGGTTGCATCGAGAATTGGTGCGTCGGGGCCACGAGTTTAGCTGGGAGCAGCATAGGCAAGGGAAGATCACCCTGGCGACGCTCGAAACCATGGTCAACACACTCGAGGCCAAGAATCCGTATCTGGTCGGGCACTCCGCCCGAGTCGCCGCGTTTGCCACGACCATCGCGGATGAGCTGGGACTTCCTGCGAAGGAACTCGAGCACATCAGAATCGCCGCCCGCCTACACGACCTGGGTAAGGTCGGCATCCGCGAGGAAGTGGTGAACAAAGAGGGACCGCTTACTGAAGAGGAATACGAGCACATACGAGAGCACTCGGCGATCGGGTTCCAGATCCTCGACCCGTTGCCGGACATCGGACCAATCGCTGGTTACGTACGCAGCCATCACGAGCATTGGGACGGCAGCGGATATCCCGACGGCCTGCGCGGCGAAGATATCCCTTTAGGCGCACGGATCGTATGCGCTGCGGAAGTATACGACGCTCTAACGAGCCCTCGACCCTACCGTGACACATTTTCGAGCGAAGCCGCGCTCGAGCGTATGGAACAACTGAAGGGCACCGTACTCGACCCCGGGATCCTGGAAGCACTCGAGGCAGCGCTGAAGCGACAACGGCACATGCCGCCGGCCGAGGACCCGCCCGCGACACCCCAGGTCGCAGCGACTGCGGAGAGAGATCATGGCAATCGGACACTGGTTTAAGCTTCAGCACCTGCCCCACGCACCGCCATTCAGGCCACGCTTCTGGGCCTACTGCATTGCGGCATACCTCATGCCAATCATCGTTCAGATCGTGTTGCCCGACGAACCGGGCACGACCGACGAATTGGTATGGCTCGTCACGTTGGCACCAGCGTTCCTGCTATCGCTTCATTATGGTCTCAGAGGATCTTTGATGGGCCTATTGGCAGGGACCATCTTGCTGATCGTCGTACAGGTAATCGTCGCACTCAGATTCACTCCGGACGACTGGCACGTGACGGTCCCCATCTACATTGCCTACGGATCGTTGACCATCACCGTGGGCTGGCTCTCCGAGGAGCTCCATGTCTTCTATGGGCGCGCGCTCAAGAACGAGCGATTGGCGAGCATCGGGGAGTTCGCCGTCAGCGTGCAGCATGAGATCAACAACGCCCTTTTCGCCATTACGGCGGAGAGCCAGTTTCTGCTCGCGGGTCCCGGTCTCGCAGAGAGTCAGCAGGCGGCAGTGAAGAACATTTACGAATCAGGCAAACGCATCACGCGTACGGTCGAGACGCTGACGAGTCTCGCCACTGCGCCCACGAGCACATACCTCGATGACTTGAAGATGGTCGATCTGCAAAAGGCGGAGACGAAGAAAGTCGCCCGCATGCTCTCCTAGCTCCGCTACCCCCGGATATCGGAGGGCCTCGAATCACTCCGAGGGCATCCGCCCTTTGAGGCACTGCTCGCGCCCAAAGAGGACAACGCCCCGCGGGGCGAGCAAAGGGTGGCGCTGGTTGCTTTAACGTCGGAGCTGGATGCCGATCGTTCCGTACAGCGCAACGCCGTTGGGCGCTTTATCTACGATCAAGTACTTCGTCTCGAGCCCGACGTATACCGGCCCCAATGGCACGGCGACGAGGGCTCCGGGCGCGAACGCCACGTCGCTGTTGCTACTGGAGCTCGCCGTACCGCCCATCGTCCTGTCGCGGGTGACCCGGCTGAGGCCGATCGCGCTTCCCGTCCGAACGATGACGGGTGCCTTGAGCCGTGTGAAGCCCAACTCACCACCGTAGAACACTAGGCTCAAGTCGTCCCTGTCGACGCGGTTCCCGAGATCCAGTTTCAGCCGCCCGCCGAAGTGATAGAGCAGGGTTGCGCCAACGAAAGCGTCCACCTGACCCAGCGGGACAGAGAGCGTCGCGGCACCACCGATGGCGCCACTGTAGAGATTGTTGAGGTCCGTGGGCTGACCCTGTGCGAGTCCTAGTCCCAGTGCTTTTTCGGACCATCCCCATCCTCCCAGACCGCGGAGATCGATAGTCTGGGCGGGCAGGATCGAAGCGACTCCCACGGTCAACAGCGCGGTCAACATCCAAATGCTCTTCACGGCTCTTCCTCCGGTCGTTGTCACGTAACCGTCCAACCATGCGTGACCCATCCTCGTGTGCCGGTGAAGACCCCATGATGAGATCGTGAAGGTCGGCGTGTTGCACGGCGGCAGGGGACGAGGCTATGTCCCTACGCCCCCCGAGCAGCGACACGCGACGGCTCATTACGAGTACTGGAATCCCTTGTAGCTCACCCGGAAGAACAACGAATAGAGCACGGGCACCACGCCCAGCGTCAGAACCGTCGCGAACAGCAGCCCGAACAGAATAGCGATGGCCATGGGCTCGAACATCACACCCCCTCCGAGCCACAGCGGTAGCAGACCACCCACAGTGGTCATCGTCGTCAAGAGGATCGGCCGCATCCTGCGTTGCGCCGCTTCCACTACGGCCCGCGATGGCTCGAGTCCGTTCTCGTCTATCTCGATGCGGATTCGGTCGAGGAGCACGATGGCGTTGTTGATGACGATCCCCGCGAGAGCGATCACGCCCAGCAGCGTCATGAACCCGAAATACGATCCGGTGACCAGCAGGCCGATGACCACGCCGATCAGACCGAGGGGAATGGTGAGCATGATGATCAGGGGCCGGCGGACGGAGTTGAACTGCCCCACCAGAAGAATGATGATGATGAACACCGCGATGGGGAGCTTTGCACCGATGGACTGCTGCGACTCGATGGACGTTTCAGCTTCCCCACCGATTTCGAACAGGTACCCAAGTGGCCAGCCCGCACTCTGATCCTCCAGCCACGGCACGAGCCGCGCGTTGACCTGTGCCGCCGTGACGCCGGGTACGAGCTCGGCGCTCACGGTCACCGTCTTTTGCCGGTTGCGCCGCAGGATCTTCGATGGCTCCCACACGACCTTGAGATCCGCCACCTGCTTGAGCGGAACGGACTGCCCGGTCGCCTGGGCGTAGATGTTGAGGCTCTCGACCTTGCCGAGATCCTCACGATCCGCCGCAACCGAACGCATGACGACGGGAATGACCTTGTCGTCCTCGCGATACTGCGTGGTCTCGAAGCCCGAGAGCACCGTCTGCAAGGACACGGCGATATCACGACTGGATATGCCCGCTCGGCGAGCCCGTGGTTGGCTCACGTCCACGAACAGCTTCTTCGTTCGCTGACCCCAGTCGTCGCTGATGCTGCGGGCGCCGGGGATCCCTCGGAGCTGTTCTTTCACCGCATCCATGAGCGCGAAGAGCTCTTCGGGGTCCCGCCCGGAGATGCGGACTTGCACAGGTGCCTCGATTGGCGGACCGATGGCCGCCGGCTTGACAATGGCCGTCAGGTCGGGGAACCGGTCGAGAGTGAACCGCTCGATCTTCGGGATGATCTCATCGACGACGCCCCGCGATGTGGTATTGACGATGGCGTAGGCATAGTTGGGACTGGATGGCTCCGGCGTGTAGGCGAGGAGATAGTTTGGCGCTCCCTGGCCGACGAACACCGACCAGTTCACGACACCCTCCACCCGGCCCTCAGCGCTGTCCGCCATGAGGGAGTCTGCGAGGAAGCGCTGGAACGCGTTGACCACCTGCTCCGTGCGCTCGATGGGCGTTCCCAGTGGCATCTCGAGCTCGGCGGTGAGCAACGCCCGGTCCGAGGGTGGGAAGAAGATGTTGGGTACGAACCGAAACCCAAACATCGCGACGACGAAGATGGCGACGACGGCACCCAAAAAGCGCCAGCGGTGCCGCAATGACGAGACGAGGAACTCCCGATAGCGTCGGTAGAACGGCGAGTCGAAGCTCTGCCGCTCCGGGCTCGACTTCACCTTCATGAACCGGAAGCACAGCAGGGGAATCATGGTGAGCGACAGCACCCAGGATCTCCCGTGTCCGATTCCGCCAGGAAGATCGGCAGGAACGCCGCTGCGGTGGTGAGGGAAGACGTCAGGAGAGGGATCCGCAGCTCGTTTGCAGAGTCAACCGCCGCCTCGAGCCTCCCCTTTCCGCTCGCCATCTGCACCATGATGGACTCCGACATCACGATGGCGTTGTCCACGAGCATTCCCAGGGCGATGATCAGGGCCGCCAGCGATACCTGGTCGAGGCCGACGTCGAAGAACGACATGACCATGAAGCTCATGAGGATCGTCATGGGGACGAGCGACGCCACGAGAACTCCGGTTCGCAACCCGAGTGTGACGAGCATGACCAGGGCAACGATGCCGACGGCTTGCAAGAGGTTGCGGACGAAATTGTCGACCTTGCGGTCGACGTAGCCTGGCTGAAACGCCACGATGTCGAATTCGATGCCGATGGGGTATTGGGCCTCGAGCCGCCTCATGAGTGCACGCACGTTCTCGCCCAGGGCGACCAGGTTCCCGCCCTCACGCATCGAAATCGCTAGCGCCAGCGCAGGGACACCGGAGGAGTACGCCCTCGACTGCGGCGGATCGACGTACCCGCGCTCCACGGACGCGATGTCCTCGAGGTATACCACCTCCGCACGACCAGGCAGATTGATCACCGAGCGCCGGAGGTCCTCGACGGACTCGAAGTTCCCCGAAGGCTCGAGACTGATCCGTTCGTCACCGGTCGTGATGCTGCCACCGGGAATGATGATGTTTCGCGCTTCCAGAATGGCTCGGAGTTGGCCCGGGGAGAGACCCAGCTCAGCGAGGCGAGCATTGCTGTACTCGACGAAGATTCGCTCCTCTTGCGCCCCGTGGACCTCTACTTTGGCGACATCGGGAAGGCGGAGGACCTCGTCCCGCACGTCGTCGGCAACGTCCTTCAGCTCGGCGTAGTTGAACCCCTCACCTGTGACCGTCACAATCGTTCCGAACACATCCCCCATCTCGTCATTGACGATCGGTCCAATCGTTCCTTCCGGCAGCGTCGGGCGTGCCTCGTCGATCTTGCGCCGCAGATCGTCCCAGATCGGGCGCATCGTCCGGTAGCTCTTCTTGATGTTCACGAAGATCACCGAGACGCCCGTTTTCGATTCGCTGCTCACGAAGTCCAGCTCCGGCATCTCCATGACGACTTCTTCGATCTTGTCCGTGACGAGCTGCTCCACCCGCGGCGGGCTGGCGCCGGGGAAGTACGTCACGATCATGGCCACCCGAACGATGAATCCCGGATCTTCCGCGCGGGTCAGGCCCCGATAGGCGTTCATTCCACCGAAAGCCACGAGGATCAACGCCACGGTAGTGATGCGGTTTTTCTCGATTGCAGCTCGCGTGATGTTCATGATTGATCGATCACGTGTGGTTGTTGCCTCGAATCAACCGTGCATCGTCTTCCTGGCGTCGGCTGTGCGTTGCGTTCACGTTCTGAGCCGAACTCGAAGCCCATCCTGAATCCGTGTTACGCCAGCGGTCACCACCCGATCCCCGTCGCTGAGCCCACTCAGGATCTCCAGTCCGTCACCTGTCAGCTCGCCCACGGTGACCGCCCGCCGGTGCACCACGCCCAGTCCCGAGTCGGAGGGCTCGACGACGAAGACAAACCGCCCGCTGCGATCCTCGCCCACCGCGACGGGGGGAACGACGAAGAGGTCCCGACCGGCGGTTGCGGCAAATCGAAACGCAACCTCGGCCGCCATGCCCGCCCTGACTGCCGGGTCGGCTTCCGTCAGCCGCACGCGGACTGGGAAGGTCGTTCCCAGGCGCGTCGCGGTGACACCAACCTCGGTGATCCGGGCGTCGAATGTTCTCCCTGGCACTGCGTCGAAGGTCACGCTCACCGGGCTGCCCTCGCGGACGTCGGCGATGACCACCCCCGGGACGGCGACCTGGACTTCGAGCTCCGAGCCGGAGGTGAGCACCGCCACCACCTTCCCCGATCCTACGTTCTCGTTCACTTCCACCGACACCGACGCGATGGCACCACCTTGCGGGGCTCGGAGGCGGGTGAACCTCAGCTGCCGGCGTGCCAGCTCCAGGCGATTCTGCGCGGACGCCACTGCCTCAGCGGAAGCTTCCGCGGCGGTTCGTGCCACGTCCAGATCGCTGAGCGACGCATTGTTGCTTTCGTACAGCGCCCGCACCCGCTCATAGCTTGCGTCCGCGTTGCGGGATTCAGCTTGCGCGCGGCGCAGCGCGGCCTCGGCGTCCTGCACCTGCAGCTGATAATCCACGGGATCGAGTTCGGCGATCAGATCGCCAGCGGCAACGCTGTCACCGACCGCCACCGCGAGGCGCCGCACCGTCCCCGCCACCCGGAAGCTCAAGCCCGATTCCACACCGGCCTCGGCGACTCCCGAGAACGTTCGCATCCGGGACCCACCCGACCTGAACACCTGCTCGTATCTCACGGGTCGGATGAGCGGTTCCTCTTCGGTCTCTCCTCCGCACGCGGTCAGCAGCAGCAATACCGAAAAACCGATGTAACCCGCAGAACGACGACGTGTCATGGCCCACCCCGCAGTAGGAACTGCTCAGCGTAAGGAGACGCCCCCATTCGCAAAGAACTGTTCGAGTCGCTGGTAGAACGACTCCCGCGCCTCATCCGTCATGAAAAAGTTGAACCGGCCAATGGCGCGCTCCATCTCCATCATGTCGATCAAGAAATCGTACACGGCGTTCGCAGTCCGCAAGGCCGCAACGAGGGCGGCGTTTTGCGCATCGAGCAAGTCGATCACCGTCGTAACACCCCTGGAGTATGCGTCAGTCACCACGTCGAGGTTCCGCTGTGCCGCGCCCGCCGCATCGGCGAACAAATCAATGCTGGGATAAGACGAACCGACCCGCTGCAGCGTCGTGAGTATTCGCTGCTGGACCCGTTCCGCAACGGCGTCTCGTTCGATCTGGAGCCTCGACAAGTCGTCCGAGGCCTGGGCACGCTCCGCGAATCGGCTCCCTCCCTCGAAGACGGGGAGGGCTATCCGCACACCGAGGCTCCAGCTCAGATCGTTGCTCTGCGGGAATGCCGGGAACGAACCGGAGGGGACATCGGGAATCTGAAAGTCACCCGCTCCCGCGCCTCCTTCCGCCATCAAGTTCGTGAGGCTCGCCTGGAGAGCAATCGTCGGCGACCAGAAGGTATTGGTCGTCGACCGCAAGAGCCGGCGCTGCGCCCCGATCGCCGCATCCAGTTGACGGAGTTCCGGCGATGCGCTGAGACCCTCGATCGCCATGAACTGCCGGAACAGCTCGAATCGCTGCGGGTTCTCGACCGCCAAGACAAACCGCTGGTCACTCGTCAGGAGAGGCGGATCCTCCAGACTCACATCTTCCAGAATCACCGGCTCTTCGAGTGGTTGATTGAGCACCCGATTCAGCGCGATCTCGGCAATGAGAACGTCTTGCTGAGCGGCGATCACCGCCTGCCGGCCGGTGGCGATAGCGCTTTCCCAGCGGAACACTTCGCCCGGGCCGGCTGTCCCGATCGAGCGGCGGATGCGGGCCAGCTCGAGATTGGATCGAGTGACACGCAGGTTTTCCTGCCGGACCCCCACCGCCGTCTGGGCGCGGAGCACGTTGAGGTAGGCCGTCACGGCTTCCAGGACCACGTCGAGCTCCAGACTGGTCTTGCCATGCTCTCGGGCGTCTTGCAGACCCCGCTGGATGCGCATGTTGGCGGCGGCCGGCTCAGAGAAGATCAGCTGTGTCACGGTCCCGCCGGCGGTAAATGACCGTTGTGCCTGGTTTCCCAGACTAGCAGCCGCTCGGTCCTCGTCGATGATCGTGGATTGTCCCGAAATCTCGATCTGTGGAAGCCACTGGGACCGAGCCAGCGTTACCTCTTTCGATCCGGCCTGGACGAATCGCGCTTCAGCGGAGACGTCGAGGTTGCGGACCACGGCCTCACGTGCCACCCCGGTCAACGTCAGTTGCCGTGCACCAATCGCGGGTTCCACGTTGAGGAGCACAGCATCAGTGAGCACTCTCCATCTGGGATAGACGCCGATCTGTCTGGCGGTCGCCATGTTGACCGTCAAACGCTCTTCGCGGGTGAACGCGACCGGAATCGCTCCGGGGGCGTCCCCGAGCAGAATGCGTTGGATGTTCAGGGCAACGCGGCGCGCTAGTCGCGGGAA
The DNA here is from genome assembly GCA_039591615.1 of Gemmatimonadota bacterium. Classification (GTDB taxonomy): domain Bacteria; phylum Gemmatimonadota; class Gemmatimonadetes; order Gemmatimonadales; family GWC2-71-9; genus JBDHDH01. Next base: position 18,676 of record JBDHDH010000027.1, read on the forward strand.
GAACGACTGCGGGTTGAGACTGGCGAGGACCCCGCGTTCGACCTCTGACACGCCGAAGTACGAGAATGTCGGGAGCCTACGCTCGATCAGCCCGGCCACGAGGCCGTCCCACTCCGGCTGCGACAGATTGGTGAGCGGGGTCAGATAGACAGCGTCTACATCTGACGAGAGCGCTTCCAGCACGGCTGTGGCCGGAGGTTGAACCGACACGATGTCGAGCTGTACGCCCATGGCTTGCGCAGCCTGGCGAACTCCAGCAGTCAGGCCGGGTATCGCATCCAGTAACCCACCGTTGATCAGGAACGCCATGCGTCTGAAGGCGGTGAGCTCGCGAAAGGCCACGAGATCTCGGCTGACGATATCGGGAATCGCCACATAGCTCAGGTTGGGCACCCCGCTCACACCGCTGTCCGCCGGCAGACCTTGGATCTGCGCATCGACGACGAATGCCGCCACGGTCGGCTTGGGCAGGTCCGTACGCCCGGCTGCCACGTGGGAAGAGATCGGGCCCAGCGCAATGAGCACGTCGACTTCCGGATCGTCCAGGAGCTGGTTCACCGCGCTGCGTACACCCACCAGCGTCCAGTCGGCTTGCCGCCGCTTCCCAGTGGGGAACTGGACATCGAATTCACCGCGCAACAAGTCACCGATCTCACTTTCGAATAGCGACCGGATCCGGTCGCTTTCCTCCCACGGGCCGTCCAACACCACGCCGATGCGAACCACCGGTTGCTGAGCTGGCGCTTGCCGAGGGAGTGCCACGATGGTCACGGCACAGAGGAGCCCCACGCACAGGGGTGACAACGCACGGACCGCGATTCGCATCTGTACTCCCGGTGTTATTACCATCCGGCAAATAGACCTGTTGCGCATCGAAAAGGCTAGCGTGCTTGCAGTTCGCCGTCACTCGCCCCGCTCGTTCTGTGTGACAATCAGCGCTCCCACGAGCTTTGCGACCAAGATTGCCAGGAAGAACTGCCCGAAGACCGCCTCCACAGCCGAAAAGGCCCGGGCAGGGACGATCAGAACGAGCCCCACTCGAAAGAGCGTCCGTCGGTCGCTCATGACGTAGAGGCCGCCGAGCAGGACGGCCGAGAAGAGGACCGGCAAGACGCGCCGGAGGCCTTGCACGTCGAGGAAGGGATGGACGAGAAACAACAGTAGCAGGGCCAACAACAGGACGGTGAACTTGGTGGTCTCGAGACGTCGCGTGAAGAGCGGGGGCGATTGCGCGGCCATCATGGTCCGACCTCGTCGACGGAGTTTCGATTCTCAGGTGCGCAATCTTACTCCCGTTTCGAACACGAGGTCACCCGTTGTAAATGAGCCCCCCTCGATCGCGGTACAGTTGGAGCACGGCCCTGGCTTCGTCTCTCAACACGCCCCGCACGATCTCGACCCCCCGATGCTCGATGTAGCGATAGGATTGGGGGAACACCGGCCCCTCGTCGAAATTGAGTAGGCTTGCGTCCTCCCGATGGGCACCGGTCACCACGCGCCTCACACCACTCCACAGGACCGCGCCGAGACACATGGCACACGGATCGCATGAGGTCACGAGCTCGTGGGCCGGCAACTCACTCAAGCCAAGGGAGTGGGACCCGAGCCGCGCTTGCGCGGTCATGAATGCCACCATCTCAGCATGGAGTGTCGAATTCTTGAGCGGGACCACGCGATTCATGCCGACGGCGATGAGCTTGCCGCTTTCCATCTGGAAGACTGCCGCCCCGAACGGCCCGCCCGTGTTCCACTGCACGTTCTCCCGAGCCATCGCGATTGCCAGTCGCATACGCTCTTCCGATGTGCGATACGGGCGCTCCCAATCGACCTGCGACTGAACCCAGTCGGGATAGAGCATGGCTGCGTCGAGTAATGGCATCACCTATCTCGCTTCGAATGAGCCGCAATGGCTCGCCAGCTGACCCCCGCCATTCTCATGGAATCGGAGCGTCGCCAACCTGGCGTCGCGCATCCCGAGAACGGCCCGGGCTTCCTTGCCGACCCACCGGCCTACATCTTCTACACCCGCCCCTGATCGATAGACGCTTGTGGGCCCTGGACGATACGAGGACTGACCCATGATCATAAGCACGACTCACACCATTCATGGAGCCGAGATCGCCGAATACCACGGTATCGTAACCGGGGAGGCGATCCTGGGCGCCAACATCTTCAAGGACATCTTTGCCAGCCTGCGCGACATCGTGGGTGGCCGCTCAGCGGCCTACGAGGAGGAGCTCCGAAAGGCGAGGGACATCGCCATCGACGAAATGGCACTCGAAGCCGAAACACTGGGGGCCAACGCCGTCATTGGAGTCGATCTGGACTACGAGACAATCCAGGTCGGGGGCGGAGGAGGGATGCTCATGGTGAGCGCGTCCGGGACGGCGGTGCGGTTGGTGATGTGAGGCGGGGCCTTCGGGGCCCATCCCGCTTCTCCCGCCGGGCGGGCGGGAAGCATCGGGAGGAAGCGGCGGCGGCTCTCAGAAGAAAAACCCCCGTCCGAACACTACGACCCAGCGACGGCCTTCGAATCCGTCGCCAAAGCGATACGCGACGTCGAGGCGGCCGACGTTTGGACCGGAGGAACGTGTGGCCCCGAACCGGATGCCTGCCCCGATGTCGCCCCCAAACCGTGCCGGCTGGTCCGGATACCAGGCTCCGCCATAGTCCACGAAGCCCGCGAACCCCACCCCGAGTAGGTTGAAGAGCTCGTCGATCACGAACGCCCGGTGCTCGATGGATCCCCACACCGCGCGCTCTCCGGTGAACGCATGAACATCGAACGCTCGCGGCCCGATGCCATGTCCCAGGTCGATCTCCTGGCCCGGCGGTGTACCCTTGCGGGACATGGCCTCCACGTGGAACACCGTGGCGCTCTTGCGAAGCGCCTGGGACACGAGGGTGAAACCCGCCCATACTTGACCTGAGTCGAGCCCGGCGGACGTAAAGAGCCCGTTGGCCTGGGCGGAGAATCGCATCCACTGCTTCCCCAAGATCGCGCCCGTCTGAAAGAATCCCCGCGGCCCTATGCCCCCGCGGTCATAACCCAAGGCTGTCGGCGCCAGCCACATTCCGACGAGGAGTCGCGTGCTCAGGTCGATATCGACATCGCGGTCGAACCCGATGTAGTGGGTGGTGACCTTGTAGCGCGCCCTGTTGAGATCGGCGAAGAAGCCAACCGATCCCGTCACGGTATCGGGGATGGCGGACAGGCTGTCCGCTTTCGGGAAATACTCCTCCCGCTTGACCTGGCCGGAGATGCTGAGCCGCACGTATCCGCCCGGGCTCGCGACGGGCGCATACGCGAACGTGCCCCGCTGATAAAAGAAACGCCGGCGAAACACCTGGGAGAGCTGGCCGTTTCGGAACTGCAACATGTCCCGCCGAGCGGCCGCGCCCTGCAGTTCGAATGCGGCCCGATCCTCGAGGGCGCGGAACGGCCGCGCGAAGGCCCACTGGCCCACCTCACCGTCGCTGAGGTCGTCGTAGAGTCCCGCCACGGAGAGTCGCGAGCCCAGCGGGCGGTCCCAGCGTCCCAGCAGGGTGACGGCGGTGCGGTCGGGTTCTTTGCGATAGGTGATGCCAGCCCATGCGCCCGAGCCGAGGACATTGCGTTCGAGCAAACCCGCCGACCACGAGAACGTCCCGCCGGTGGACCGACCGTTGAGATTGAGGTCGGTGCTCCATCCGTCTCCGGTCCTGAGGTACACGGTGACCGAGTCCCCGTGCTGTACCGTGTCGGCAACGACGTCCCGAAAGATCCCCAGCGTTCGGAGATTTCTCAGCGACTCCTCGACCCGTGCCGAATCGTAACGATCACCGACCTCGAACAGCAGCTCCCGTTGGATCACGTAGGGCCGCGTGGTGAAATGCAGCGCGTTGGCGATGCGGAAGAACGCGCTGGAACGCGCCTCGTCGGGATCAAAAACGTCGTGATTGACGATGACGATGCTGTCGATGACGGGCCCGCTCGTTTTCCCGCCGTCCTGCGCGAGAAGAGGGCAGAGGGCAGAGGGCAGAAGGCAGAAGGCAGAAAGTAGACGCCTGAAGAGGGCAGAAGGCAGAGGGCAGAGGGCAGAGGGCAGACTCCTGAAGGCAGAGGGCAGAGGGCAGAGGGCAGAAGGCATAGGGAGATTAGCGGCGGTTCGTCGCACGCTTGATGCTCGCCACGAGAATGGAGATGAGCTCATTCGCCTCAGCCGTCACGAGATCTGGGCTGGATGTCGCGCAGAGTTTCATCCGTCCCACCAGCGTTAGCCAAACGAGCGTCTCCCGCAGTTCCTTTAAACATGTCCGCATCTTGTGGGCAAAATCACGCTTGGATTCGGCTCCTTGCGCCTCGGCATAATTCGCCGCTGGCGATGTGGAACTGCGGATGAGCTGCCTCGCAACGTGGCTGCCCAGCTCGTCCCTCGGTAGTTGGTACAGACAGATACAGCGAATTCAATCAGTCGATCCTCGAGATCTTGCCGACGACTGCTCCCCATCCTGCCACGCTCTAACCTGAGCGCATGATGAGCCAGTTCCAACACCCGCACTGCGGACCTTAAGAACGCACACCTCTGCCCTCTGCCCTCTACCCTCTGCCCTCTACCCTCTACCCTCTGCCCTCTGCCCTCTACCCTCTGCCCTCTGCCCTCTGCCCTCTGCCCTCTACCCTCTACCCTCTACCCTCTGCCCTCTGCCCTCAGTACTTCCCCAAATACCTCCCTACCTCCCACCGGCTCACCATGGCCGAGTACTCGAGCCATTCCTGCCGCTTGGCTTCCACGAACCGGCGGTAGATGTGCTCGCCGAGGGCGTCGCGAACGACCTTGTCTTTCTCAAGACAATCCAGAGCCTCGTGGAGGTCCCGTGGAAGCTCATCGATCCGGTGCCGCCGACGCTCCCGGTAGCTCATGGTGAACATGTTCTTGTCCACCGGATCCGGTGGGGTCATTTGCTCCCGGATCCCGTCCAATCCGGCGGCGAGCTGCACCGAGAGCGCGAGATAGGGATTCGCCGACGGATCGGGCATGCGGAGCTCGCAGCGGGTCCCCTGCCCTCGCCGATCAGGAATGCGGATGAGCGGCGACCGGTTCCGCATGCTCCAGGCGAGGTTCGTGGGCGCTTCGTAGCCGGGCACCAGTCGCTTGTAGCTGTTCACCAGCGGATTCGTGACCGCGGCGAACCCCTGAGCATGCTTCAGGAGTCCCGCGATGTAGCCCAAGCCCGTCTTGGAGATCTGCCACTTACCGTCGGGATCGTAGAAGGCGTTCTTGCCGTTCTCGAACAGTGACTGGTGCGTATGCATGCCCGATCCGTTCTGCCCTTCGATGGGCTTGGGCATGAACGTCGCCAGGAAGCCGTGTCGATACGCGATGTTTCGCACGACAAAACGGAATGTCGCGAGGTTGTCGGCTGTCGTGAGGGCGTCGGCGTAGCGGAAGTCGACCTCGTGCTGCCCCGATGCCACCTCATGGTGCCCCGCCTCCACCTCGAACCCCATGTGCACGAGATCGTGAATGATCAGGCGTCTGATGGGCTCGGCCTTATCCACGGGTGCGAGATCGAAATACCCGCCCTGATCGTGGGTCTCCAGCAGGGTCTGGCCCCGCTCGTCGAGGTGGAAGATGAAGAACTCCGCCTCACAGCCCGCCATCATTTCGTACCCCATCTCTTTCGCCAGGTCGATCTGGCGCTTGAGGGTGAGGCGGGGACACCCGGCAAACGGGGTCTCGTCGGGGTTGTAGATATCGCAGATGAGGCGGGCTACTCGCCCGCCCTCGTCGTCGTACGGGAAGATCTCGAACGTGTCGAGATCGGGCTTGAGCACCATGTCGCTCTCCTCGATCCGGACAAACCCCTCGATCGAGGACCCGTCGAACATCACGTCGCCCGACAACGCCTTTTCGAATTGGCTCCGCGGAACTTCCACGTTCTTGTTGATGCCCGTGATATCGGTGAACTGGAGACGGAGGAAGTCGACCTCGAAGTCGCGCGTGAGCGTCAAGACGTCGGTCTTGGAAGCGCCTCGAGTGTCGATGGCTTGGCCTCGAACCTGAGGCTTGCTGTCACGAACCGGAACAGTCAGGGCCTTTCCACGGATCACGATGACGCTGCTCCTGTAAGGAGGGGTGGGCTTGCACGGCGTGCCACTCGGACACCGAAGGCTAATTCGCTTCGTGTCTCACTGTCAACGACAATTTGCAGAGAATGCAAGAACTGGATGTCACACTGGCAATGTTACATGGTCTTTGGGAGGGAATACTAGGTAGAATCGCACAATCTGCATGATATGGAAATCACGCAGATTGACAGGTGCTCACCCGGCAAGCGAATTGAGGAGGTTCCAAAGCTCCTGCGGTCGGGCGCCGAACACCTCCGAGAACCGAGTCTGGATCTCGGGCTCGGACCACTCCAGAAACACCCAGCTCGAGAGGCGATGCACGTTGCTTGAGATGAAGTGGATGCGGCCCCGGACGGCACCGACTTCCGGATCCTGGACCGTCTCCAGCAGCACGTCCCAACGGCTGTCTCCACGCACGAGCTCGCCCATCTGCCTGGCCTTGATCTGGCTGAGGGGGGGATCGAAGCGAGAGGACGTCGACCGGCCGTCGCGGTTCGAGATCATGTCGCTACAGTAATGCCCCAAGAACTGGGACGCTAGCAGCGCCCTGCCCCGGTCGGTGACACAGGCGCACCTCCTATCGTGCTCCCGCAGCCCACAGCTACCCATTGCTGGTCCTTTCGATACTTTACTTTCCCTACGTAACCCACAGACCAAAGCCATGAGATTTCAACGACAATGAGCACTCCATCCGCCAGCGCCGCCTCCACGAAGTGTCCTGGTTGCGGCCAGCCCGCCGCCGGGAAGTTTTGCAGTGCCTGTGGCACCCCCCTTCGCGATGCCTCGTGCCCATCCTGTCGCGCGCCCCTGAGTTCGGGCGCGAAGTTCTGTCACCGGTGCGGGAGCCCGTTGGGGGGCGGTCGTAAACCGGCGACGTCCTCGACGGCGTGGCTCGTGGCGGGTGCCGCGGTCGTCGGCCTGGTCGCCGTCTTGGTCCTCGCCGCCCTGCGCGGCCCCGGCTCCGCACCCGCGGCCGCTGCGCCGGGGGCCGGTGCACCGGGGGCCCTCCCCACCGGCAGTGCGCCCGTCGATCTCGCCAGCCTGACTCCCCGTGAGCGAGCCGATCGACTCTACGACCGAATCATGCGCGCCCACGAGCAGGGGGACACGAGCCAGATCAGAATGTTCAAGCCCATGGCGCTCCAGGCGTACGACATGCTCGGCGAGCTGGACAATGACGCGCGGTATCACGTCGGACTGCTCCATACCGTCACCGGTGATCCACAAGCGGCCCTAGCGCAGGCCGACTCGATGGACGCCGGCAACCTCATGGGTGCCATGCTGCGCCAACGCGCCGCCATTGCCCTCGGCGACGAGGGGGCCAGCCGGGGGGCCTACACCGCGTTCCTGGCCAACTACGATCGCGAGATCGCCGCGAACCGACCCGAGTACGAAGCTCACCGATCTCTCATCGACAGTTTCCTGGCCGAGGCGCGGCGTGTAGCGGGCGGGGAGGGCTCGTGATCACCATCCGCGTCGCTCACAGCCCCGACGCCGACGATGCGTTCATGTTCTATGCCCTCGCGGCAGGGAAGATTCCCACAGGGGATCGCCACTACGTCCATGAGCTCGCCGATATCGAGACCCTCAATCGCGGGGCCTTGGCGGGCGAGCTCGAGGTCACGGCAGTCTCCATCCACGCCTACGCCCACCTCGCTGACCGCTACGCGCTGCTCTCCCACGGAGCGTCGATCGGGGACCGATATGGGCCCAGGCTCGTCGCCACCGAGCCAGCACCAGCAGACGTCTCGCGGGCCCTCGTGGGCAGGCAGGTGGCCATTCCCGGGGTCCTGACCACCGCGGCCCTCATGTTACGGATGTTCCAGCCGAGAATTGACATGGTGGTGACGCCGTTCGACGAGATAGAGGAGGCGGTTCTGACTGGACGGGTCGACGCGGGGCTGCTGATCCATGAGGGCCAGCTCACATATAACGACCGCGGCCTGCATCTGTGGGCCGATATGGGCGACTGGTGGTTTCGGGAAACCGGCCTCCCACTCCCCCTGGGCGGCAACGTCGTCCGGCGGGACCTCGGCGAAGACCTCATCCGGGAGATCTCGCGGGACCTGCGTGCGAGCATCTCCTACGGTCTGACCCATCGGGAGGAAGCGCTCGAATTCGCCATGGACTACGCGGGTGATCTCGAGGCGGACCGCGTGGATCGCTTCGTGGCAATGTACGTGAACGAGTTCACCGTGGACTACGGCGATACGGGTCGCCGCGCTGTGCAGCACTTGCTGGACCGCGCATGGGAGCGCGGTCTCATTCCCGCTCGCGTCCCGGTGACATTCGTCGATGATGGAGCCGTGGTGTGAGACTCAGGCCATTCGCAAGGGGGGGGGACTCGGCGTTGCCAAGATCGACTTTGCCTTGCATCGTAGGGTGCGCGTGTCGCCCCCTCGCTCACGCGGCATGAGTGCCTGATCGCCCTTGCCTACGAACACGCAGGATCGATCCGATACCGTGACGGAATCGAATCCGACTGCCCAACCGACCCCCATCCTCATCGTGGATGACGAGGCGGCGTTGCGGGAAGCGCTGGCGCGATACCTTCGCGAGCAGGGCTTTGCGGTGACGACGGCCGGATCCGGCGCGGCTGCCCTCGACGAACTGCGGCGCAACAAGTTCCACCTCGCGCTCCTCGACATCCGAATGCCGGGCATGAGCGGGATCGACACCGTCTCCGAGGCCCTGGACGTCGATCCCGATGTCGCCATCATCATGCTGAGCGCCGTGAGCGACGCGACCAGTGCGGCAAACTGCATGCAGCGCGGCGCCATGGACTACCTCACAAAACCGATCGAGCTGACGGACCTGATGGGCTCGGTGCGTCGCGTCCTGCGGAAACGGGACACGGTGATTCAGAGCCGGGGTATCACGAGCTGGCTAAGGGAAGAGGTGCAGCGACGAGGCCAGGAGGTCGATCGAGAGCGGCACAAACAGGAGCAGATCACTCTGGCCACCCTCGAGGCGCTGATCAACGCCCTCGAGGCCAAGAACGTGTACCTTCGGGGTCACTCGGCTCGGGTCGCCGCCCTCTCAGCCACCATCGCCCACCAGCTCGGCCTCCCGGATGAGCAGATCGAGCACGTGCGAATGGCGGGGCGGCTGCACGACCTCGGCAAGATCGGCATCCGCGAGGAGGTGTTAAATAAGGAAGGGCCCCTCAACGAAGAGGAGTACGAGCACGTTAAGCAGCACGTCGTCATCGGCTCGCAAATCCTCGCGCCCCTGGGACACCTGGGACCCGTTGTCGGCTACGTGCGCAGCCACCATGAGCATTGGGACAGCACGGGATACCCTGACGGCCTGTCCGGTGAAGACATACCCCTCGGCGCCCGTATCATCTGCGCGGCGGAGGTGTACGACGCCCTCACCCAGGCACGGCCCTATCACGAGAAGCTCCGGCCGGAGGAAGCCACACAGCGAATGCGCCTCCTCGCGGGCGCCGTACTCGACCCAAGCGTCATGGACGCATTGGCCGCGGCGGTCGCCCGTCGACAAACCCTCGTTTTCCTTGACGAGGATCAGACACAGCCAACGTAGCGTCCCCCTCGTCGCGACGGCGGCCATCCTCCTCGCCCTGGCCGGCTGTACCCCTCGCCCGCGGCTGATAGCCGTCGCCACCGAGCACTCGGTGATCTTCTACGACGCCGCACTCAACCCTCGCGACACCGTGAACCTCCGAGAGATCACGAGGGGGGAGTTGGTGCCCCGGGCCATGCTCTTTGGCGGGGACGGTACGAGCGTCATCCTCGCCCTGGACGGCGGGACGGCAGGGACGCTGGTACAGGTAGGGCGGTTCGAGGGAACGCTTCTCAAGCAGATCGCACTCACCGGGGAACACCCGGATCAGATCGTGCCCTTTGCCGACGGGCACCGGTTCCTCACCCTCGGCAGGGCGGCGGAGAGCGCTGCGGATTCTGCACGCGGGGTGGCGAGCCTCGTATCCCTCTCTTTCCGGGAGGCTACCCGCGTCCGGCTCGGGCTGTGTGACGGTGACCCGGTTGGAGCCGCCGTCCACAGCGATGGGAAGAAGGCCTTTGTCGTGTGTGATACCGACGCGGTCGTGGAGCTGGACGCAGAGCTGGGTCGCGTCGTGCGGCACAGCCGTCTCGATCCGACCAATTCGAACGCCGGTCGGTGTGGAGCCGCGGGGATCGCCCTCTCCCCCAACGAGACGTTGTTGCTCGTTCCGTGCCGGCTATCGGGCTGGCTGCTCTACCTCGACCGCGTGACGCTGGCACCGTTCGATTCGGTGGCGATAGGTCCTGGTGGCCAACGCCTCCTCGTATCCTCCCGACTCCAGGGCACCCTGTTGATATCCGGAGACCGACAGCTCCTGCGGGTTGTCCTGTCAGCACACCGCGTGGACACGCTGGCGACCCTCCCAGGCCCGGTCCGCGCCTTCGCCCGGAGCGCCGATGCTCGCTCGGTGTATGGCGCCCTTGGCGACGGAACGAATGGCCTCGTGAGGCTCGATCTCACTACGGGTATTGCCGTTGCCAAGGCCACGGGGCCACCAGGAGTCGGCGCCATCGCCGTATGGCCGGGCGTCGAAGCTCCCGTGATGACCTGGCTCGCGGAACCGCCGGCTCGGGGCCACCCAGCGCCGTAAGGGCCCAGGATCTCAGGCCACAGAGCGCACAGAGTGAAGACGGAGGTCACAGAGAGGGTCGTGGCGGCCTCCGATGATCCGCCCGGTGCGGCCACGTGATGATGCCGGCCAATCTTTCGACTGCCGCCACCGAACAGAGCCGCCCGTCCCCGAGAATCCCGGACCCAAAAGAACAACCCGGGCCCAGAGGACCCGGGTTGTGGGCCGAGCGACGCCGCCGTCACACGCCGCGCGCGGCCACCTTCGCGAGATAATGAGGGTGAGATCGGAGCCTCTCGCCAGGCTCCGAATCGATAACGTCTCACCGGCGGAGCTGGTTCCCAGAGGTCAGGGCCAGAGCTTCAGCCGCCCGAGTCGGGAGGTCGTCAAGGATTCGGCGGCGGCTCCGCGCCGAAGGACCAATTTGGTGTTGGCAGGCCCCCAGCCGATGCCGGTCGGAGCCAGTCGTATCACCCGACGGGACGCCGCCAGCGAGACGCCATGGCGACCGGGGCCCGGGTGGCGGAGAAAAGCCGAGTCTGAGGGACCCTCGAACACCGCCCACAGCGAATCCTGTGAGAACTCGATCCGTACGCGTCGGGCTCGGAAAACGGCCCCAAGTCTGGCTCTCGAGTAGAACATCGCCAGTTCCCTGGCGGCACGCTGTGTGAGGAGGCTGTCACGCCAGCCAACGACCCGCGGTGTGGTAACGAGAAGGACGATCCCCAGGATCGCCAAGACGGTGAGCATTTCCAGGATCGTGATCCCGCGTCGCATGGACGAGGATACGGAGGACCGACGGTCCGGGCATACCTGGAAACGCGCTCGTCGGTGCAGTTGGCTGCAGGCCAAAACGCTCCGATCTCACCCTGTGTCACTCCGACGACATTCACGGGATTCTGCATTTGGCGACGTCGGCCTGGTGTCTGATCACATCTCCCCCCCAAACGGGCAATCTCATTTGGTCATAAAGAGTTAGACTACGTCCCCCATACGGTCGGCACTCGGTACACAACTTGCCCCATCTAAGGACGTGCGAATCGGACGGTAGGAGGCCGTCCCGCCCGCGCGTGCATTCGGGACGGTGGATTGCGTTGGCGCCCACTGAGTCCAATCGCAAGTGGCCGGCCGCATCCCTATGCCCGCCCTTGCCCGACCTGTGGGCGAGAACCATACTTGCGGGGATTTTTCAATGCTGAGCACCGAGCGAGGAATCATCTACTCGTGACGGAAGCCCGGAAGCACGGCCAGTCGGATCTCCCCAGCGCCTTCCACGACGCGTTCCTGGCCCGCGCCGCGAACGCCGGCGATGAGCACATCAAGACGTGCGCCATGGCCGCCTTCCTGACGCTTCGTCTCGTCGATCAGCTTGCCAAGGCTGGCCCTTCGGCGCCGGGGGCAGCCTCGCGAAAGTACCAGGTCAAGTCGACGAGCGACTTCGTGTCGCAGATCTGTCCCCGCACCACCGAAGTCAATCACCTCGCAGAACTCGTCCGGGTCGCATCCGGCGCAACTCAGGCAGGCTTCGTGCGGGTCCTCTACCCGCCCATGCTGGCCTTTGCGTACTGGCTCGAGGAGCAGCTGCGTTTGGATGAGGCGCTCGACGTGCTGGATACGGCGCTACGGATGAGTGATGGGCGTGTGGCGGATGAGGAGATAGCCACGCAGCTCCAGCGGGCGCGGGCGTTGCGGCGGGCGGGCCGCCTCGAGGAGGCCGGTGAAGGCTACGCCAAAGCCGGCGCTCTAGCCATCGCCATCGCCGACCATCGTTCGGAGTTGCTGAGCCGGATCGGTCGGGCCATCGTATTGCAGAAGACCGGGAACCTACCCGAGTCGGAACGTGTGCTGCGGGAGGTTCTGGAAGACGCTCGGGCTCTGGGTGATCGCGACACGGAAGCTCGGGCCTGTCACGACCTCGCTGTTGCCCTGGCCCGGCGTGAACGCCACGCCGAGGGGGTGCCTCTTGCCTTTCGGGCCTACGAGCTGTACGAGCACCCGACGCACCGGGCCCGTGCGCTCAGCGATACCGGAACGCTCTTGAACGAACTGGGCCACTACTCGGCTGCCAAGGACGCCCTGACACTCGTCGTGGGAAGCCGCCCGCCGACCGACCTCCTCCTGCTCGCAAAGCTGGAGCTCCTGGACGTGGGCGCGCAGATAGGCGATCGTATCTCTTTCGAGCGCTGGCGGAAGGAGCTCGCGGCCGATCGGGATCTGATGCCGCCCGACGTCCAGGTGGATTTCGCTATGAAGCTCGGCGCGGGACTGGCGGCGTTCGACCGTTCGACGGATGCGCTGGCCGAGTTGGACCGCGCTATCGCCCTCGCGGAACGACACGGGCTCGGCGAGAGCGTTTTCAGGGCGGAGCGCCTCCTGAACGAGGTGCGGGAGCACCGGTCGCGTCAGCACGACGCCGCGGCGCCCCCGTCACCTTTGGCGCCATCACCCGAACTGCAGCGGGCCATCGACTCGCTGCGCCGTCTGCGCGAGAGTCAGGGGACGGCCGCTGTTTCGTGAGACGGATTCCGGTCGCTACGTATCGGAGTTCGAATAACCCGCGTTGAAGCAGGCGCTGTCCTCGCCGCTGCAGGTGTCCAACGGCGCCACCGGGTTCGCGCAGGCGGCGGCTCCGAGTGCCACGGAGGCGAGAAGAGCGAACGCATACAACCGAATGCGACGCGTCATGGGTCCTCCCGGGTGTGAGGAACTGCGATCGTGAAGATGTCGTGAAGAAGCGCGGGGAACGCCTATTCTAAGCTTTGCATCGGCGTCCGTACGTTGCGTAGGCCCATATTGGGACTTCAGGTGTCATTTTTGGGACATTCGTGCTGGTCCTTGCAGCTGTACCCGACGATTTTGCCCGGCGCTTGGGGCGCGCAGCCGGACAGCGCTTCACGTTCCTGTGGGTGTCCTCCTGGACGGATGCCATCGATGCCATCCGTCAGGAGCCCCTGGAGCTTGCTGTGGTCGACCCGGGGCTCGAGGACATCCCCAGGGGTCACGAGATCGAGCGGATTCGGGTATTGTTTCCGTCTCTCCCCCTGGTGCTCTACACGAGGCTGTCGCCAAGCACCGTGCCGGTGCTGCTGCAGCTCGGGCGTGCAGGGATCCAGGAGGTGGTGGTGGCGGGACACGACGATCACCCCGACCGCCTGCGCCAGCTGTTGGCGGAGGAAGTGGCGGGCTCGATTTCCCGGCAGCTCATCGAGGAAATGGACGATCTGCTGTCGGACTGTCCCGGTGAGCTCCGCTGGGCTATCGAGACCACGATTCGTGAGCCGGCAACGCTCCACACGGTTGCCGACCTGGCGAGGCGGGCGCGCATCGACCGGAGAACGTGTGCGCGGTGGTTCACGAAGGCATGCCTCCCACCGCCTAGCGTGATGCTGATGGTGTTCAGGGTGATGTATGCGCACCGGCTGTTGCAGGATCCCGGGTACACGGTGGAAGATGTGGCGACCAAGTTGGGGTATGCGAAAGCACGGTCTTTCGCCCAGAACGTGAAGGACGTCTTTGGGATGACACCAGGGGAGCTCCGGGTGTCGTTGACAGCTGGGGACGCACTGAGCATCGTCCGCGAGCGGTACTTCCGGAGGGAAGACCCATCACTGGCAACCGCGTCATGAGATCGCTTCGCGTCCTCGTCGTGGACGATGACCCGAGCGTACGCCGGGTGCTGGAGCGGGCTCTGGAATTGCGGGGGCATGAACCGCTCCTGGCTGCGCGGGGCGAAGCGGCCATCGAGCTGCTGCGCTCCCACGAGGTCGATGTGGTCCTGATGGATTTGCGGATGCCCAGCATGTCGGGGAAGACGCTGTTTCACGTGATTGCGAGCCAATGGCCGCAGCTCGCCACTCGTACCGTAATCATGAGCGGGGATCCGGACTCCCGAGATCATGAGGAGTGGCTGAGCCTGAACAACCTTCCGGTGATCAACAAGCCGTTCGAGCTGTCGGATCTGTTCGCCCTCATCGAACGCCTCCTGACAGACGAACGCCGTCAAGCGAATGGGAGCTGAGATGGGTCCAAGCGGCGTACGAGCGAGCGATCCCTTGAGCGCATTGCGCGAGTACCGGAATCTGGCTCCGTGGAATCTGCGGGATCTCGCCGAGCTCGCGGGCGCAATCCTCGAGGCTTCTGGTGTCCGCCCCATCAACGCGGCCGCCAGCGCCCGGCCAAACGAGCGTACGATTCGGTTCTACGTCACCCGCGGACTGGTAACTCCACCGGAGGGGCGGGGTACGGCGGCAATCTACGCGTATCGGCATCTGCTTCAGGTGCTGCGGATCAAGCTTCGGCAGATGGAGGGGGCAACCCTCGCGGCCATCGCTCAAGAGCTTACGGAGATGACTGGCGACGTGCTCGAGCGACGTGTGGCGGCGGCGCTCGGGGACAGTCTACCCATGCCGGACCAGCTGCCGCGCTCGGAAGAGGAAGCGGCGCCGCGCGGCCGGGGGGGCCGGCTGTACCGAGCGTGGTCCGCCGATCCCAGCGAGCACGTCTCCTCGGATGAGGCGCCCGAAGAACGACGGCCGACGAGCTGGAGCCACATCCCCATCGCGCCGGGTGTCGAACTCCACCTCCACGCGGACCACCCGCTGGCACGGGCTCGGGAGCGGAGCGGCGAGCTCGCCGACGCGATCCGTCTCGCGCTCTCCCGGATGTTGGCACGTGGCCGCGCCGTGCCCGAAAAGTCCTCCACGTCCGACCGGGCCGACACCATTCGGACGCGTACATAACCCCCCGCGGGTTCGCCCGCGTCACTCTGACAACACCGGGAGGCGATTGCTCCATGTCCTGGTTCTTCCTGGTCGTCATCGTCGTCGTCGTTCTGTGGGCGATCTATGCGTACAACGCGCTGATCAATCTCAAGGGCCAGACGCTCAACGCCTGGAAGCAGATCGATGTCCAGCTGAAGCGGCGCCATGACTTGATCCCCAATCTGGTGGAAGCGGTGCGAGGGGCCATGGAGTTCGAGCGCGAGACCCTCGAGGCTGTGATCGAGGCCCGGAACCAGGCCGTGAAGATCCAGGCGACCGCCGGGCCCACGTCGGGTGTCAAACAGCTGGCCGGTGCGGAGGCGGCGTTGACCAGCGCGCTGGGTCGCTTGAACGTTGTGGTGGAACGGTATCCGGAGCTCAAGGCCACGGGCAACGTCGGCCAGCTGCAAGAGGAGCTCACATCGACGGAGAACCGCGTGGCGTTCGCGCGGCAACTCTACAACGACACGGCGACGACGTACAACGTCAAGCAGCAGCAGATCCCGTGGAACCTGGTGGCCGGCTTCGCCAAAGCCGAACAGGTGGAGCTCTGGGAGATCACCGAGGAGCGTGAGCGCGAGGTGCCCAAGGTCGATCTCTCCATGAAACCCAAGCAGTGAGCCGCGCCAGTCTCTTCGCGCAGCAAGCCGCCAATCGCCGCCGCTCAACGATCCTCGTAATTGTCTTCTTGCTGTTCTTTGCGTGGATCGGGTTCGGCGGCGATCTCGCGTTCAACCTCGCCACGGCTGACGCACCCCCAGAGGAATACCGCCACGCCGTCCCCTGGTTCGGCATCGTGGCGACACTGTTGGGGGCCGGCCTCGCCTGGTTCAGCTGGAAGCGGGGGCCCAAAGAGATCCTGTGGGCGACAGGGGCCTGGCAACTCCTGGAGGCGGATACGCTCGAGACCAAGCGGCTGGTGAATGTCGTCGAGGAGATGGCCATCGCGTCGGGGTTGCCGAAGCCGACGATTTGGATCGTGCCCGACAAAGACCCCAATGCTTTCGCAACGGGGACCGACGATCGGAGCGCGCACGTTGCAGTCACGGAAGGGCTCCTCGAGACACTGACCCGAGAAGAGCTCCAGGGGGTGGTGGCCCACGAAATGGCACACATCCGAAACTGGGACGTGCGCCTGATGACTCTGTTGGCCGCGTTGGTCGGGGTCATCGCGCTCATTTCCGATGGGGCGCGGCGCTTTCTCTGGTGGGGTGGCGGACGCGGTTCGCGGTCCGGGCGGGGTGGAGGAAAGAAGGGCAACCCCCTCGCGCCAATCATCTTGATCGTCTGGCTGCTCACATTGCTGCTGGCCCCGCTCGTGTCCCGTCTCCTGGCTCTGGCAGTGAGCCGCAACCGGGAGTTCCTGGCAGACGCGACGAGCGCACAGTTCACACGCAACCCCGACGCGCTCGCGTCCGCACTCCGGAAGATCGAGGATTCGCACGAACCGACCAAAGCGATCAAGCGTGGTTCGGCTCACCTCTGCATCGCGGATCCCCTAGGGCGGCGCCTCACGCACAAGCAGGGGTTTGTCGCCAACCTGCTAGCCACGCACCCGCCGATGCCGGTGCGCATCGCCCGCCTGAAAGCCATGGCGTACCAGTACGGGAAGACGGGAGTGATCCCGGAGGAGGTCTGACCCTGTCCGTCGGTGAATGGGCGCTGGTCGCCCTGGCGGCCGTCCTCATCGGTAGTGTCACTCTCTGGTCCGTTCGACGCACCCGCGACACCATCAGGCGGCGCGTCAATCAGGCAGTGGTCCGCGCCGTCCATCGTTTCCGGGTCCACATCGACCGCTACAAGCTGGTCCGCAAGCAGGTCATTCGCGAGACACTTCTCCATGATCCTCGAGTCCTCGAGGCCATGCGAGCACACGCGCGACTCCACGGCGTCAGCGAGTTGGAGATTCGCGTACGAGTCGAGCAGTACATCGACGAGATCGTGCCGTACTTCAGTATCCTCTCCTACTACAAAGTCGGCTACAACGTCGCCCGTATCCTCATCCGTCTGCTCTATCGCGTGAGCTCGGAGTACCAAGACGTCGAAGCCCTCAACGCGATTCCGAAGCATGACGTCGTGGTCTACCTCATGAACCACCGATCCAACGCCGACTATGTTGTCGTGGCCTACGCGCTCGCTCGGAGTGTGAGTATCAGCTACGCGGTTGGAGAATGGGCGCGTGTCTGGCCCCTGGAATACGTGTTCAAGTCCTTTGGGGCCTATTTCATTCGAAGAGGCTATCGCGAGCCTCTCTACCACACCGTCCTGGAGCGCTACGTTCAGCTCATCACCCGCAACGGTGTCACGCAGGGGATCTTTCTCGAAGGAGGGCTCACGCGCGATGGTGCGTTCCGGCAGGCGAAGATCGGCCTCCTCGATTACATCGCCCGGACGGCCTTGGAACCGGCCTTCAACCGTGACATCTGGTTCGTTCCCGTCGCCATCAACTACGACCGGGTACTCGAAGACCGCTCGCTCATTCGGGAGCTCATCGACGTCGCCGACCGCCCTTCGCGCTTACGTCAACTCGGCACCGTCGTTCACTATCTGACGTCCAATCTCTTGCGGCTCGTCACTGGTAACCTCAGGCGCTACGGGCGGGTGGCCGTCAACTTCGGGACACCCCTATCACTCCGGGGGTGGCTGCACGACCACCCAAGCGTGCTGGAACAGTCCAAGGAGCACCGCCTACCGGCGCTTCAGACGCTCGCCGACGCGATGGTCGAGCGGATCGCGAACATCACGCCCGTGGTCCCGGTTCCCCTGGTGGCCGCTGCATTGCTTTCGTTCGGAGAGAGCGTGATTCGGCGGGAGGACCTTCTCGAGCGTATCGAGGTGTATCGCGCCCACTTGCGCCGCCACGACGCAAAATTGGTTCGCCCCGCACGCGACGCCGGTGCTATCATGGAGCGGGCATGGCGAATGCTGACCATGCGCCGCCTCGTCGTACGGGAAGGCAATAGCTACGTGGTGCTCCCAGGACAACGGCCGCTGCTGGAGTATTACGCCAACTCGGTAGCGCACCTCTTGCCGCCGGTACCGCGCGACCGCTCCGCGATGCACCCGGCACTGGATCCAGATAACTCCCTGCCGAGACTCGGGAAGTGGGTGCCGCGGGGAAGCGTGTAGGCCCTTAGCTTTCTTACTATGGCCACACCGACACACATACCGAACCTCCCCATTGGAGCACGGGTCGAGGACACGTTCCTCGTGCTGGACGTCCGGGTCCGCACCATGGACTCGGGAGACGTGTTCTCGATACTGCTCCTGGGGAACAGCACGGGGAGA
Source organism: Gemmatimonadota bacterium (assembly GCA_039591615.1). GTDB lineage: Bacteria > Gemmatimonadota > Gemmatimonadetes > Gemmatimonadales > GWC2-71-9 > JBDHDH01. The sequence goes on from JBDHDH010000027.1 coordinate 37,433, forward strand.
ATTCCCACCGAGCCCTTCTGGCCCGCACGCCACGACGAGATCGCGGGCCTACACAAAGGGCACGTGGTGCAGGTGATTGGCGAGGTGGGCACATTCCGCGAGCGCCGCCAGCTCAAGGTCGCCTCACTGCGCCAGCTGCCCACCGAGAGCGTGAACCTGCTGGCGCTGCTCCCCTCCGTCGGTGCAGTCGAGCGCTACTGGGAGGTCCTGGACGGATGGCGCCGGGAAGTGACGCGTGAGGGGCTCCGCGCCGCCGTGGACCTCTTCTTCGAGGACGAGGAGTTCCGCCGGCACTACGAACAGTGCCCGGGCGCGGTCTATGGGCACCACGCCGCCATCGGTGGACTCCTGAAGCATACCACCGAAGTGGCGGCCATCGCCCGGACGATCGCTCGGGCAAGTGGTGCCGATCTCGACCTCGTCGTTGCCGGAGCGCTACTCCACGACATCGGCAAGATCGAGAGCTACCGCTGGGACGGCCTCTTCGACTTCACCGAGCCCGGCCGGTTGCTGGGTCACGTCGTGCTCGGGGTGATGATGCTCGACCGCCGTCTCCGGGAGCTCCCCACGATGCCGTGCTCGGACGAGGAACACCGGATGTTGCTTCACTTCATCCTCTCACATCACGGAAAGTTGGAGTGGGGGAGCCCGGTTCCTCCAATGACCCTCGAGGCCGAAGTGCTTCACTGGGCAGACAACGCCAGCGCGAAGACCGCGAGCGTTGCCGAGGCGCTCCGCGACGACGATAACTTTCCTGACGGCCCTTTCTCGGCTGCGCTCCGAGGCCTCGACTGGCGTCGTCTCTTCCGGGCAGGCGACGCTTCGCCGCCGACTGGAAACGGCGGGTCCTAACGCATACGCCGGAGCGCCTCTTCCACGCGAAGGAGTTCTCCGAGGACGAGGGCGATCACCGGCTGCTGGAGAGCGGGACCGGGGCGGTCGGCGAGCAAGTTCAAGGCACAGCGTGCACCCGCGATCGCGAGCTCGACGTCGACGAGCGCGGCCCGATGCTCTGCCTCCGAGCCGATCGGCATGCAAACCCAGGACGCCACGGGGTTACGGTAGTCCGAGGACGCCCACGCACTGTACCGTTCCAGCGTCTCACGGAACCAAATCATGGTGTACCGGTACCTGCCGCACACGGCCGACATCAAGGTCGAATTCCAGGCGGTCGACCTGGCCCAGCTGTTCGGCGACGCCTGCCAGTTGGTGCGCGAGCTCGTGGCCGGTGACGGCGAGGTGAGAACGACGGTCGAGCACAGGCTGGAGCTCGGCGCGCCCGACGCGGGGGAGCTCCTGTTCAGGTACCTCCGCGAGGCCCTCTATCTCTTTGCCATCGACCGCTTCATTCCTGCGCAACTCACGGTCCGGCAGGCGACACCCACCTCCCTGATCGGTGCGCTGCGTGGTGAACCGTTCGACCCGGCCCGGCACGAGACCCAGCCCGAAGTCAAAGCAGTGACGCGCCACGAGTTGTCCGTCACCGAAACCCCCGGCGGGTGGCGCGCGGTCGTGGTGTTCGACCTCTAGCGGGCCAACCGAAGAACTCCGCATACCTGCCGCCTCCGTTAGCTTTCGAGTAATGACCAACGCTGTTCGCGTCGAACAGATCGACGACTTCCGCTGGCGCGTGCCGCGCACGGGTGGCATGCGAACGGACGGGCTGATCTTCGCCGACGCCGCCCTAATGCGGGATCTGGCGGGCGATCAATGCGTGCGACAGGTGGTGAACGTCGCGCACCTACCGGGTATCGTAGGCCCGTCGATTGCAATGCCTGACATGCACTGGGGGTACGGCTTCCCCATCGGCGGAGTTGCGGCGTTCGATGAGCGGGAAGGGGTCATCTCCCCGGGCGGGGTGGGTTACGACATCAACTGCGGCGTGCGGCTGCTGCGGTCGCCCCTCTCGGTCCGAGATGTGCGCCCTCGGCTCGGACGCCTCATCGATACGCTCTTCGCGACAATCCCCTCGGGTGTCGGCGCCTCTCGCTCCGACGTCAGGCTGTCCCCGCGGGAGCTGAATCGTGTGCTCGCGCGCGGTGCCCGTTGGGCCGTGGACGAGGGGTTTGGAACCGAGCGCGACCTCGAATGTATCGAGGCACAAGGCACCCTCGACGGCGACCCGGACGCCGTGAGCGACCGGGCAAAACGGCGTGGCAAGGACCAGCTCGGGACGGTCGGGAGCGGAAACCACTTCGTCGAGGTGGGCTACGTCTCCGAAGTCTACGACGACCGGATCGCCACCAGGCTCGGCCTCACCGAAGGCACGGTCACCTTCTTCATCCACTCTGGCTCGCGGGGATTGGGATACCAGGTGTGCGACGATTACCTGGACCAGATGGTGAACGCCTCGGCGAAGTACCACATTGAGTTGCCGGACAAACAGCTCTGTTGCGCACCCCTCACCAGCCCAGAAGCGAGGCGGTACCTGGGGGCAATGAACGCCGCTGCCAACTACGCCTTCGCGAACCGACAACTCATGAGCCACTACGTTCGAAGATCGATCGGGACGGTGTTCTCCCCAGAGCTGAGCGACCGAATCGACCTCGTGTACGACGTGGCACACAACATCGCGAAGTTCGAGACGCATGACGTCCGGGGGGAGCAGCGACGGCTCTGCGTGCATCGGAAAGGGGCCACCCGCGCGTTTCCTCCGGATCACCCCGAACTCGCCGCACGGTTCACGGACATCGGCCAGCCGGTGCTCATCCCCGGAGACATGGGGCGTTATTCCTACGTGCTCGTCGGGACGGCTGGTGCATTTGCCGAGACGTTCGGCTCTACTTGCCACGGAGCCGGCCGACGGATGAGCCGGACGCAGGCGAAAAAAGTCGCTCGACCCCGCAATGTCCCGAAGGAGCTGGAAGACCGGGGTATCCTGGTGCGAGCAGCGAGTCGCCGCACAGTCGATGAAGAGATCCCAGAGGCGTACAAAGACGTGAGACAGGTGGTCGACGTCGTTGACGGTGCGGGGATTGGCAAGAAAGTGGTCCAGCTCAAGCCGATAGCGGTGGTCAAGGGCTGAACGGCGGATCCGCTCCCCTCCTCCGCCACACCAGTAAGGAGTGAGGAATGGACAGTTCTCCTTCCCCTCACCCCTGACCTGCGTGGAGGGAGAGGAAGGGCAGGAAAGGCCCAAACGCAAGACGGCCGGGCGTCCCGAGTTGGGACCCCGGCCGTCTTCGCACCGGCTACCCGGAGCCAGGGGATTGACTCCCTCTGTTCTTCTTCCTGGTGCCTCCGCGGCTGTTTGCACCTGCGGTTAGGCATCCAAGAGCTCCGGCTTCCATCCACCAGCGGGCTGGCCGGGCCGCTGGTTTCGCCAGCGCGGGCGCTGCAAGTCAGATCGGGTCGCGGACCGACCTCTCACACTGCACACCGAGGCGCCACGTCGGCGTGGGCGAGGCGCGCGACTGGCCTCACCGGCCCAACCCGGGGTGACCACCTGGATCGTCGAATGCTCGAGCGCTTGTCGCTCGGTATCCTCCCCAGAATTCCCACTTGGGCCCGCCACGCAGGGCGTGGTCAAGACTCGAAGAGTCCCAACTGCTTCCCACGCGGCGAAACCAATATAGGGCGACCCAAAAGCCGCGCAAGCGCCGTTGTTTCTTCGCCTTACACCGTTTCATGTGGGCCACGTGTGGACGGTAATCGCCATCTTTGCAGACGGTTGCCGTGCTTATCCACCTGGTGTGGACGTGTGCAAAACCGATATTCCCGGGAATCAACAAGAAAGCCGCCGGGAATGTCCTGCCTCGGCGGCTGCTGCACCCCCATCCGATGCCTGTTACCCCTCCATACCCACCTCGTCATACACGTAGGGATCGCCGCTGACTGCCGGCGCAAACAAGAGGCCACCACCGCTCGCCGCGAACCACCCTGCCAACATGACGTTCGAGACTTCTGGCACCGGGGGCTGGAACAACGCCCCAAGCCAGCGACGCACATGCCTGAGCTCGGGCGCCCGGCGGGACAGAAGGGAGACTACACTGCCCACACCCTGCGTTGCCCTGAGGAAATGCGCGATCGAGTGGACGCGCTGGGCGAATTCATACGCTCGCACGCCCGGTTCGTCATACAGGAGCGAGCCCTCATAGGGATCGGCGGGCGGTGCGTCGACGCGCGGACCGAGGTACAGAAAGATCCGCCGACCGTCCCGACGTCGCTCGACCGCGGCCGCGGCCGTTTCCCCCGAAAGGCGAGCCGCGTGGAGCAGGTCCGAGTCGTCGAGGATCCCCACGGCCACGGTCCACTCCAGGGCCGCCAACGCGTTGTGCAGAGGACAGCCCATTTCCTCATCGTAGGCGATGAGGCGGGGCGCCTCGCCGGCGCTCTGGAAGAATCGCCCCAGGGCCTCTGAGCGATCGGACGTGACGTGACTGGACCTGAAAGTGGCGGGGACCGTCATATCTTGATCAAGATAATGCTGCCGCACAAACCCGCACAGGTGCGGGAGCGTTCACGGAGGTTCGGGGTACAGTCAGGGCCGGCCCCCCATACCCTGTTGACGGGGCATGTCAACGGCTAAACTGTGAGCTAGAATGACACGAACGTTTCTGTTTGCGGTGCTGTTTCTCGCGGTCGCGCGGCCGATGGCAAACGACCAAGCGGACCAACGGATCCTGCGACGATGGGTGGGCACCCACGAAGGCGGCTCTCTGCACCTCGACTTTTACGGCGACACCATGCTGGTGGTGAACGATCGGTACGCCGTCAACTACCGGGCCACACGAGATTCGATCGTTGCCAGTGGCGATACGAGCTTCGCCGCCTCCTACTGGTTCGCCCTCGATCGACTCCTGCTCCGCACCGCAGGCGATGCGGTGGTGACAATGGCCGAACAAAGCCCTCTCGCCCGCCCGCTCCACGGCCGGTGGCGGGGCTCACCGAGCCGCTGGACCGACCGCGAGGTCGAGGTGGTCATGAATCGGGGCGGGTCTGCTCGGTGGCGAGCCGTTCCCGGCGGCGGCTGGACCCAGGGCGAATGGGATCGCCTCACCCGCATCATCACGTTCACCTGGCTCCCGGACTCGACGCTCTGGGCAGGCCAGTACGATCCCATGGGAAATGCGCTGCTGTTCGAAGACGTCCCCCCCGGAGACGGGACACTCGTCCTGCGCCGCATATTCCGCTGAGGCCCCCCAGCCTCAGATCACCACGACAGGCGTCACGACCTCCCGCTCTCTCCGAAACAGGCGCTCAGCCCTGTCCAGGGTCTCCGCGACGACCCGATCACGTGGGTCAGGGAACTTGACGCTCGCCTCGATCGCTCCTGTGAAGCGACGCACCATCACCAGCGCCCGAGTCACTTCGCACCGTGCGGGATCGGCATCCGTGAAACCCGCCGTCAGCAGCTCGCGGAAAAAGGGCAAAGTCCATGCATCAGCGAGCACGTAGAGCGACTCGAGGATTCGAGGACTGAGAAACGCGCGGAGATGGAGATCACTGCGTACCGTCTGAAACAGCGCTTCGAGTAGGGTTGCGGCTCCCTGTTCGGGGTAGAAACGCGCGGCCTCGGCCGCAGCACCGACGAACGCATGGTGGGCGTCGGGCGTGAGATACCTGGCGAAGAGCGGCCACTCGCGCCGCCTATGCCGCTCCGCAAGCGCCAAGAACGCGAAGTAACGGCGAGGGATCGGCGCATCACCGTCGTCCACGACGGTCCGGAGCCCGGCCGGACCGAATCGCTGAGCCACGAGCGCTGCGGCCGTGGCGTGCTGTAGACGCTCCAACTCCGGAAGGCGGAAGGTCCGAACCCGGACCGCTACGGGCTCGTGAGCCACTGCTAAGAGGGGCACCCGCCGGAGCAGCTCGAGAAGGAGGGCGTCGACTTCACGGAGCGCGGGCTCCCATCTCTGCACATCCCTCCGCCGCGCTCGGGCGACCGCTTCCCATCCCACCGCAGGAACCTCCCACGTCCTCCAAAGCGCTTCGAGGCGCGCGGCGGTCTGCGCGGCGGACAGCCGCCGGAGCGCTTCGGCGAAGCGGTACACAGCCTCCGGCATGTTTAGCAATGTAGGTCCGTTTCGCGCCCGCGGCGAGCGTGGTATAACATATTGCGCTCGGGTGTCGAGAGCCTTCTTTTCCTATCCGGCGGCGTCACGCGTTCCCATCGCGAGCGCCGCAAGTCTGGGGCCGTTTCTTTCCCGGAGATGGCGATTGCGAGCATTTGACAGATGGCTAAGACTGCTATCAGTCCTCATCGGGTTCGGGTTTGCCTGCACCCCGGAGGCGGAGCCTGTCGTTATCGGTCTCGTCGGCCCGTTCTCGCAGGCCCGCGGCGAATCGATGCGCCTGGGCGCGGAGCTCGCCGCCAGCCAGATCAATCAGCAAGGCGGGATCGACGGACGCCCGCTGTCCCTGCTCATGCGCGACGACAGCGCGAACGCCGAGGTGGCGGCGCGCGTCGCGCAGGACCTCGTCGATGCCCGGGGTTTGGTTGCCGTCATCGGACACCTCACCAGCACCGCCACGCTGGCGGCTGCCGCAGTCTACAATCGGGCAGACAATCCGGTCGTGGCGATCTCCCCCTCGGCGTCGAGTCCCGCGATGCCGTCTGCTGGGCAATACACGTTTCGAATCTGCCCCGATGATGGCGTGCACGCTGCACGCCTGGCAGTCTGGGCGTCGGAGGGCGGGGCACGCGCGGTGTCCGTAGTCTACCGGAACGACGACTACGGCCGGGGCATGCGCACGACGTTCACCCAGAGCTTCACGGCTTTGGGGGGAACCATCGTGGGAGAGGACCCCTATGTCGACGAGCTCACGACCTTCGAGCCGTATCTGAGACGCGCGTTCCGACGCGGGGGGTTCGACGGCCTCATGATCGCCGGCACCCCCACGGGGGCCGAGCGTGCGCTCTTGGCCCTGGACTCCCTGGGGTTGCGTCCCGTGGTGTTCGGTGGCGATGGATTGGTCGGCCTTGAAACGTCCCAAGTGGTGAACGTCGATGGCACCTACATCTCGACGGGGTACCTGTGGGACCGGCCCGGCACCCAAAACGAGGCATTTGTGTCTGCCTACCGGGAGGCCCATGGCAATCGCCTTCCCGACCATCGGGGTGCAGGCGCGTACGACATCGTCCATCTCATCGCTCGAGCGGTGGCGGCGGTGGGAACGGACCGGCGGGCCATCCGGGATTATCTGGCCGGAGTCGGGACCGACACGCCCGCGTTCGAAGGCGTGACGGGCACGGTTGTGTTCGACGAAAACGGGGACGTCCCGGACAAGGAGGTCGTCGTTGGCGTGATCCGAAACGGGCGACTCGTGACGGCGGCCGGGCAATGAGTCTTCTCCAGAGGCTCAACACGGTCAGTTTCCGGATCGGACTCGCCGAAAGCGTCTTGGTGATAGGGCTCGTGGTGGTGGCCCTCATCGGGATCGCGGCCCTCCGGACCGTGAGCGAAAGCGTCTCGGCGCAGCTCGCCGGCCTGGCTCGGACGTCGGAGGTGAGTAGCGGATTGGTGGTCGCCCTGTTCGACGAGATACGGGCCGCTGAGCAGTACCTCACCGATCGCTCGCAGGATGCCCGGGAGACCTTCGCAGCCGCCGGACAGACCGCCTACGCTCACCAGCGTCGCATGCGCTCGCTCCCCGAACTCTCCGCATCCGACCGGCTGATGGTCAATCGGATCGCATCGCTCCAGTCCCGCATGGAAGCGTGGTACTCGCTCGCCCATGCGCAATACGACCTCGGCCGACGTGACGGAGCGCTCCTATCGGCGACGGCAGGTCGGGATCCCGCCACCGAGTTGATGCGGCTCGTCCGCGACTTCGCCGCCGTACAGCGGGCGCGCACTGACGCCACAGCCAGGAGTCTCAACCGGACCGCCAGCGAGCGACGCCTCGCCATCTGGACCGTGCTCGCCGTCTCCATTGCCATCGGGCTTGGCGTCGGCGTGACGACGCTCCGTGCCGTTCGGCAACCACTGCTGCGCCTCGAGGCAGCGGCTAAGCGCTTCGGTGCAGGCGACCTCCGCCCGTTCGATCTGGGAGCGGTCCCCGGTGAGCTCGGTGCGCTGTCTGACGCCATTGGGCGCATCGGCAGCCGCCTCCGGGGCCTCATCGGTGAAGTCGTGCACGAGGGTGAGGGCATTGCGTCCACCGCCGCCGATCTGTCGGCAATCTCCGAGCAGCTGGCGGCCACCTCCGGGGAGGTCTCGACGGCAATGGTCGACATGTCGGGCGCGGCGGAACGCCAGGTGACCGGACTAGAGCAGTCCTCGGTGGCCGTCGAGCAGCTCCGAGCCGCCGCGGTCGCGAATCGGGAAGTGGGTCAGCAGGTTGCACAGCTGGGAGGTGACATCCGGCGACTGGCCGAGCGCTACCGCCACGACGTGGCGGGCGCCGCCACCGGGTTGCTCGAGCTGGGCGACGTGGTCCAAACCAGCGCTGCCCAGGTCGAAGAGTTGGATCGAATGTCCGACGCGGTCTATGACTTCGTCGATCTCGTCAAGCGAATCTCTTCACAGACGAACCTGCTGGCGCTCAACGCCGCGATCGAGGCCGCGCGCGCCGGGGAGCATGGGCTCGGGTTCGCCGTCGTCGCGGACGAAGTCCGGCAGCTCGCCGACTCCAGCGCCAGTGCCGCCGGGAACATCAGCGGGACCTTGGAAAGCGTGCGCGGCAAGGTGACCGAGGTGGCAGCCACGATGGAAGCGGGTCGGGGCAAGGTTAGCGGGGCGGAAAGCGTCGCACAGGGAGCAGCAAAGGCGCTCGAGACAATTGTCACTGCAGTCCGGAGGATCGAGGACGCGGCGCAAAGTGTGGAGCGGGCTGCACAGGATAACCTGGAAGCGGCGGAACGGATCAGAGCCGTCATCGCCTCGGTCAGCGAAACGGCACAGGGATACGCGTCTTCGAGTCAGGAAGTGTCGGCCGCGGCTCAGCAGCAGGGGGCGTCGACCCAGGAGATGGCCGCACAAGCCGCGCAACTCAACGAAGCGGCTGAGCGATTGCGGTCCGTGGTCCGTGGATTCCGGCTGTGATTCGTCAGCGGCGCTTGGTGCGCTTCGATGTCGTCGTCTTTCGTACTCTGGACGCGGCCCGTGTCTTGGCCTTCCGGGCGGTCTTTTTGCTCGTGGCCTTCCGGCGGCCCGTCTTCTTGGCGGACTTCGGCTTCGCGGTCTTCACCGTCTTCCCTCGGCCCCTACCCTTCCGACCCTTGGCCGCCTTGGTCACTTCCTCCAGGAGCTGATCGCCCTCATCTGCGCTGATGAGACCCCGCCGGACCGCGTACTGGACCAACTCGCGAGCATCGGCGAGCTGGAACTCCCCAGCACCGGCCCCAGCCCGGACCATGTTGACCATCGCGTCCGCGACGGGACTTCGAAGCACACTCGCGATTCCCGGGACGGATTCGAGGAGTGCGGAGATTTGCGAGCCGCCAAGCTCGGGCACCATATGGATCCTTCAGCGGTGAACTCTCGGGCGCCAAGCTAGCCGGTCGGCAGACCGGAGTCAAGCGGCCATCAAACCGGAGAGACTGGACGTAACTTCTTTCAAATAAATAGGTTAGATGACTTGTCGGACGCCCAGACCGGCGGTCAGCTCACGGGTTTTCGGGGGCGCTGGGCCTCGCGGCGCAGCGATCGGGGGGCTCGCCGCCAGAGCCGCCATTCCGACTGCGACAAGATTTCGCCTAAGACAGCCCGGGTTCGCTGGTCCACCGGCATGTCCATCTGCATTTCGAGCCGGTATTCCGCTCGATCATCGCCCCGGCCGGTCAGGACGAACCCAGAGCGGGCCGGCTGGACAGAATCGATCTCGATATCCGCCACGGGGACAAAGTCGTCGGACGACGGTGGGCTGGTCATGGGCCGCTCCGGAGAAGGCACTCCGACACAGTGGCCCAGTCCGGAGCCCTCGTCAAGTGTCATGGCGCCTCTTACGGGGCCCTCATCGTTCAGGTAAGTTTCAGCGGCTTTTCGCGGGAGTTTGGAGCAGTGGGACGTCGAGGGATCAAGGAGTATCGCGCAGCGGAAGCGCTTCAGCTCATTCTCGCAGATCGGGATCGGGAAGATCTCGCCTGTCCGTCCTGCGGGAATGGTAGTATCGAGCGCGTCCCAAAGAGACGGCTTCCCAAATCCCGCTGGGATTCACATCGACGCGTCACGCTCAAGTGCGGCAAATGCGGGCGGCAAGCCGTATACGTGCCGCGGAACGTCACCCAGCCATCGGACAGGGAGCTTCTCACCAGGTAGCCTCTCGCCGACCGAGGCGCGGCGAGGCAGGCCTTTCTTCGCGCTACCCCACCGGCAAGGTCCAGCGCTCGAACGGGCTGTCCATGGCCACGTCCACGGACACCGTGCATCCAGCCCTGCGGGCGGCATCCGCGTGCGCAGCCAGGTGCTCAATACCCGCGACGCGCAACTTGAGGAGGTAGCCACCGTCACTGCCGAGACGGTGACATTCCTGTATATCACCCACCGCGGCCCACTGCCTTACGAGGCTGGCAATCGGCGTGTTGGGACCCGGCACTGCCCGAACAAATGCCAAAAACCCTCGCCCGATCGCCTGTGCGTCGACCCTGGCGTGGTAACCCAACACGATGCGTCGCGCCTCCAACTTGCGCACCCGCTGAAATGCCGCCGGACCGCTGAGACCGACAGCCTGTCCCAGATCCTGGTACGCCATTCTCCCTTCGAGCTGAAGGAGTGCAAGCAGTCGACGGTCGACTTGATCCAGGTTCATGATATGACATTTTGCATTTAATTAATGTATCAAAATAGAATTTTGCAGCCTCCTGTGTCAATCCAACGGAGAGCTGTCGGCGCTGCGGCGACGCTTTCGAGTCGATCCCGCGCGCGATGCGCCGGGTTGCTCTGTAGCCCGCTGGCACCTCGGGGCGTACCGACGCCCCTCTCCCGGCGACATCCCAGCCGGCCCGTGGCACATGGTCTCGTGAGGCGTGTCCACACGCGGCGAGGCCCGGCGGGCGCACCTCGCTCGTCAGTCCAAAAGAACACGCCGCCGTGGCCACGACCACGACGGCTAGCGGCTGCATGTGATGAAGCGGGACGAACGCCCCGAACCTAGTCGGGCGTCGAGAAGATCCGACCCCACCGAATGTTCGTCAGGAAGGGCAGGGGAAGCAACCCGCTCCTGTCGAAGCTGTAGTAGATCAGGAGCGGGCGTCCCGAGATGCGATCCCGCCCGAGGAAGCCCCAATAGCGACTGTCGTAGGAGTTGTCCCGATTGTCCCCCATCACGAAGAATGAATCGGGCGGTACCACGACGGGGCCCCAGTTCTTGAGGGTGGGTCGATAGCTGCGGCGATCCCGACCGGAGAGATACCTGACCTGCCATGCTCGCATCCGTGGATCCTCCGGATCGGTCATCGGGTCCGTCAGGATGACATACGGCTCCTCGACCGGACGCCCATTCGCATGGAGCACGTTGTTTTCCATGAAGAGGGTGTCACCGGGCATTCCCACCAGGCGTTTGACAACGTTGACGCCGGGCTCGATGGGGGATTCGAAGATCACAATGTCCGCCCGCAGCGGCTCGCGAATGGCTGGGAGTCGCGTGTTCACAATGGGAATCTCCGCCCCGTAGAGCGCTTTGTTGACGAAGAGGAAATCGCCAATGAGTAGCGTGTTTTCCATGCTTCCTGACGGAATCCGGAAGGCTTCAACGAGGAGCGCCCGGAGGAAGAACCAGATGACCAAGGCAATCACGATCGATTTGACCCACTCGCGGGTGGATTGTGCGGTCGACTTTCGCTGTTTGGTCGCTTGCTGCGGTTCTTCCTGACCGCCTTCTCCGGACTGCCGCGGTTGCTTCTCCCTGCTCACGGTCGCGCTTGCCCCTTGTTCAGGATTCACAGGATTCAGCTGAAGATTCTACCTTCAACACTCAGCATTCAGCGCTCGGCTTTCAGCGTTCAGCATTCAGGATCCAGATGCAGGTTCTACCCACTCCGCAACAAAGATGTTCGTCTCACCCGGGACGGTGCCGTGACGATTGGATGCAAACACCAGATGGCGCCCGTCCGGGGAGAACATGGGGAACCCATCGAACTCCTCGTGGGTGGTCACCTGTGTGAGCCCCGTGCCGTCGAGGTTGACCATGTACAGGTCGAAGTTCCGGGAGCGTGGATTCGCATGATTCGATGCGAAGATGATCCGGTTTCCGTCAGGATGGAAGTAGGGGGCGAAGTTGGCGCCTCCCAGATCAGTGACCTGACGTTGGTCTGACCCGTCAGCCTTCATCGCCCAGATCTCCATTCGACTGGGGCGAACCTGGTTGCTGTCGAGCAGTTGACGGTAGTCGGCACGCCCCTCTTCGGTTTCCGGGTGCCATGAGCGGTACACGATCATGCTTCCGTCGGGCGAAAAGAACGGGCCACCGTCGTATCCAACCGTGCTGGTCAGTCGCCGGATGTCACTCCCGTCGATGCTCATCGTGTAGATGTCGAGGTCGCCGTCCCGCAATGAGGTGAACACGATCGTACGCCCGTCAGGCGACAGCGTCGCCTCAGCGTCATAGCGAGGTGAGCGCATCAGCAGCTCGAGCTCACTCCCATCGGCCTTGGCGCTGTAGATGTCAAAGTCATAGAGCGCCCACACGTACCCACGAGAATAATCGGGGGGTGGCGGGCAGCGCTCATCGTTGTGGAACGTGCTGGAATAGAGGATCTTCTCCCCGCCGCCGTAGAAATATCCGCACGTCGTCCGACCGAGACCACTGGACACCCGCCGCATACCGGAGCCGTCCACATCGATGATGTACTGCTGATCACACGTGGAGTCGCTCGATTGGTGCTGGAAGATCAGCTGTGTCCCATCCGGTGAGAAATAGGCCTCGGCGTTCTGTCCACCGAAGGTGAGTTGTGTGATGTTCGTGAAGAAGGGCTCTCCGGGGGCCGGATCGCGGCCAACGGCCGGACTTGTTTCTTGCCCACAGCCCACCGACGCCGCGGTCACCATCAGAACGAGGGCCCGGCGTGCCCCAATACCGATCGATGTCATCGGTCAATTATAACACCGATTCTCCAGCGGCTCGACTGCGCGTGACCCGGCTCACATCGTTGTAGTAACCCGTCACACCTTCCCGGATCCCAGCGGCCCCGGAATGTGCAACGAGTTTAGCGCAAACCGGGCACCCGCTGCGCCGCACTCGATAGTGCCATCGGTCAACCCTCTGTCCGACAATGGCTTGTGAAGCTGGCACCCGCTTTGCCTCTTAGGATGGCGAGGCAAACGAACTAGGGTGTCCCAATGAATCGAGAGCCACGTAAAGCGAGAGCGTTCCGGGTGGACGGGCTCGGCCGGCTCTGCCTCGAGGGTCAGGATGTCGCTACGTATCTATTCCAGGTGCCCCAGGATCAGCGCCAGTGGTTGCGACTCCGTGATATCGTCGAGCAGATAGTCCAGGCGGCCGCGAAGACGCACCTCCGCGAGCTCCCAGCCATCGCGCAAGAGATGCGGGATGTCTTGGCGGGACCACCGTCAGTGAAGGCAGCCGACCAACTCAACGCAGGATTCGACCGCATCGTCAAGCTGCTCCGCTCCGCGCAGAGTGGCCTGTTCATCGCCATTCCCTGACGCCGGGAGGCTGGGGAACGATTCCACAGCACGAGACCAACAACCGAAAGCGCCCCCGAGGGGGCGCTTTCATATGGCCCTGCCACTCTGTCTGCGAGGCCTTGGCTTAGAAGAACATCCCCAAGTCGAACCGACCCGCGAAGCCAGTAGCGTCTTGGAACAACCCACCCAGGGATCCCCCGCTCACGCCGAACAAGAAGTGCCGGCTCTCAACACCCAATCCCGCCGTGTAACCGATACCGTGATGTCCGCCGAGGACGAGACCGAGGCGAATCGGGACCGACGGGTCGAGGCGCCAGGTCGAGCCGACGTCCACTACCAGCGGCATCTCGAACTCGCCATTGACGGGAAGCGTCGCGCTTCCATCGAGCTGCAGGTACCTGCTGGCCCAGGCGCTGGCACCGAACCGCACGATCCGAGGGAGGTTCACCGATGCGTCGACGGTATCCTGCACCTGATACGTCGCAGCCTCTAGCGAGTCGTTGACCTCCGCGAGGTTGGTCGTCGCCACCGAGAACGAGAGAGTGCGCCGCTCGAGGCCTCCCACCGTCACGTTCCCGACGTTGGCCACCATCGCCTCGAGAGCGAACCCGGACACCGGCCATTCTGCGCGGACCAGGAAGTCACCCGCGAAGCCGGAGCCCGCTTGGGAAAGCCCCGCATCCGCGGTCAGCGCCTGGTCCAGCTGCACCAGCCCGGCGATGCTGTCGCCGATGACGGCCAGCCGGCTGTCGATGAACGACTGCCCTGTCCCGTAGCCGATCGGCCGAATGTAGCGACCGCCGACCCCCAGGCTCACCAGCAGACCGCCTTCTGGCCCCAGGGGATTCATGCGGAACATGGCGTGGACACCGTACTCGGTGGTGGCAATGGCGCTCCCACCGGTATTGCCCAGGGAGAACTCCGTCTGGCCCCCGACGCCGTCTCGAAGCAGCACGACCGCATCCTCATCGGCACGGAACGAGCCGTACCCACGGGCCTGGGCGGAGAACCCGATGCTGAGGTGGCGATGGATCGGGCCGCCGAAGTAGATCCCGCCTTCTCCTTGTCCATTGCCCCGCAGGCTCGTTCCCGGCGGCACCGCTCCAAGCGTGGTCACCACATTGGTGATGAGCTCGTCGTCCCGGTTGTTGACGACGAAGTTGCTGAGATCGCTGACGAGTAGTGCGTTGTTCTCGGCCGAGGCCCCGAAGGAGAACACCACCCCCCAGTGGGGAACCATGACATGCCGGAACGGATCGTTCCGTAGTGCCGGTGTTCGGCGATAGGCACTGGCCACGCTCGATTCATCAGGGCGTGGCGCCTCCGCCTGGGCGTGGAGCTCACCAATCGGAATCAGAGCAGCGGCTAACAGAATGCACGCGCGTTTCATCGTAACCCCCGGCTGTATTCATGGGCGTGGAGAACGAGTCAACCTCAACCTCCATGCCACGGACCGGGAATGGCCAAACAACAGGCGTTTCGGGTTTTTGTCACAAACACATCGTGTGATGCAGCGTGCTAAAGGGCAGGAACCGTGAACAACTCATGCTATTGCGACGCGAAAGCCGATCGATACAGGGTGGGAAGAACGCACGCCGCTTTCGCGCCTGTCCTCAACCTCTTGCTCTTTGCATGACCCTTCTTTCTTGTCCTCCAGGGGCCGCCGCTCTCTCCTCGGCTATTCCTCCTGCATGAAGGGATACCGGTACTCCGTCGGCGGCACGAAGGTCTCCTTGATGGTCCGGGCGGACACCCACCGCTGGAGGTTCATCTTGGAGCCGGCCTTGTCATTCGTCCCTGAGGCTCGGGAGCCCCCGAACGGTTGCCGCCCGACGACCGCACCGGTGGGCTTGTCATTGATGTAGAAATTACCGGCCGCGTGCCGCAGCGTTCTCTCTGCCTGGGCGATCGCGAGTCGATCTGAGGCAAAGACCGACCCGGTGAGCGCATAAGGTGACGTCTCGTCCACGAGTCGCAGCGTCGCTTCCCAATCCTTCTCGGAGTAGACGTACAGCGTGACGACCGGCCCGAAGATCTCCTCGCACATGGTTTGGTAGTCCGGTTTGTGCGCTCGGAGCACTGTCGGCCGGATGAAGTAGCCCTCCGAGCCGTCGATCTCTCCACCGGCAAGGAGCTCGGCGTCCTTCGTCTTGCGTGCATCCTCGACGTAGGTTGAGATCTTCTTGAAAGCCTCTTCGTCGATCACGGCGCCCATGAAGTTGCGGAAATCGGTCGGGTCTCCCATTGCGAGATCGTCGATCTCCGACAACAGGTCGTCCTTCAACCCCTTCCACATAGACTCGGGGACATAGACACGGGATGCGGCGCTACACTTCTGCCCCTGATACTCGAAGGCCCCACGCACGATGGCAACTTTCAGGGCCGCTGGATCGGCGCTTGCGTGGGCAACGATGAAATTCTTTCCCCCGGTCTCGCCAACGATCCGAGGATAGGTACGATAGCCGGCGATGTTCTGCCCGATCGTGCGCCAGAGGAGCTGGAAGACTTCGGTGGAGCCAGTAAAGTGCACGCCGGCAAACTCGGGATGGCTGAGGGCAACCTCGGTAATCTCGGACGATTTTCCGGGGAGGAAGTTGACGACCCCAGGCGGTAGTCCAGCGGCTTCCAGTAGGCGTGCGATGTAATACGCACTGTATGCCGCACTACTTGCCGGCTTCCAGATCACCGTGTTCCCCATGATCGCCGGGGCCGTCGGCAGATTGCCAGCAATCGAGCTGAAGTTGAACGGGGTGATGGCGTACACGAAACCCTCGAGCGGTCGGTACTCCACTCGGTTCCAGGCGCCGAACCCCGAGAGCGGTTGGTCTCCGTAGAGGCGCTCTGCGAAGTAGACATTGAAACGAAAGAAGTCGACGAGTTCACACGCGCTGTCGATCTCGGCCTGGTGGGCGGTCTTACTCTGACACAACATGGTCGACGCGTTCAACGTATCCCGCCACGTCGTTGCAAGGAGCTCGGCGGCCTTCAGGAACACCGCGGCCCGCTCATCCCAGGGCCATCTGGACCATTCCCGGTACGCCTTGGCCGCAGCGTCGATGGCCTGGCATGTCTCATCCTTCCCGGCAAGATGCCAGTTGGCCAACACATGGCCGTGCCGATGCGGCATGACCGACTGCTTACACCGTCCCGTCCGAACCTCCCTCCCACCGATCAGCAGGGGGATTTCGATCTCCTGCGAGGCGAGCTCGCCGAGGCGCGCCTTGAGGGACTCACGTTCCCCTGACCCCGGCGCGTAGGAATACTCCGGCTCGTTGACGGGCACCGGTACGTCGAACTCACCACTCATCACGCGACCTCCTCGCGCTGCACGTGCGGCGGGTGACTATGGGCACTGAATTGTTGGAAACGGGTGAGACCGGCGACTCGCCTAGAATCCCCAGATCCCTCGCGTCACCAACTCGATGCTGTGCCGGTCGGGATCACGAATGTATAGCGAGCGACCGCCGCGAGGCCACTCGACCTCGGCTTCGATGGGAATCCCCATGGACCGCAGATGGCTTCGCCAGGCATCGAGACCATCCGCGGTCGTTTCGAAGGCGACGTGCATCTCGCCGGTGGCCCCGTGCGGCGGAATCTTCCCCGACGGATTGCGCGTCGTCTCGGCATCGAAGAGCAGCAACACGTCACGCCCCGCCCGAAGAAATACATGGCGCTCGGGATCGCGGCCGATCTCCTCAAACCCGAAGATCGCACGATAGAACTCAGCCGACCGGGCGAGGTCTCTCACGTAGAGTGCCGCCTCGTGGATGCTTTGAACGGGAGGAGGTGTCACGCTGGCCCCACCGTTGACACCCCTTGCCACGATCGCGGCGGTGCGAACCGTAAGAACCGACAAGGCACACGAAGAAGCAAGCGTCCGAACATCCCGTACAACTCGAGGTGAGCTTCAGAAGTGGAGGTGCGCCTCCAGACTGACCTGATCACGGTCCGTGGTCACCTGGGGAATGTCGTCGAGCAGCGTGTAGAACGCCGACAACTGCACGAACGAGACTGGGAACGTCTCGAAACCGAACCGCATGCGGATCCGTTGATCTTCGATGGTTTCCATCGCCTCGTCGCGGATCGCAACCGTGGGATCATGGTAGCCATAGGTGACTTTGAGGTTGACACCGCGGTACAGGAGCAAGTCACCTTCGACGTAACCGACGAACTGATCCATGTCAGGCTGGCCATCGAAACTGTCGAAGATCGCGTCCGCTTCCCCCAACAACCCCAACGGGCCCAGCTGGACCCCGGCAAATCCACCAAAGATGGCTCGTGACGCACCGGAAACGCTGTTCCGCGTCGCCGACGCACCCAGCCGGAATCGCGGGAACACCAACGCCGCGCTCCCTGTCACCTGTTTGTCGCTGTTCTCGTCCACCCCGCTCGTGCTGCCGTTGGACAACGCCAGCGCAAACGAGAGCGGTCCCGGCTCGAAGCCGATCTCGAACCCCACGTCGGGCGTCTTGTAGGTGAACCCCGTGAGGTTGCGAATGAACGCGTCATCGTCCCACAGCCTCAGGCCATAGGGAAGGAGGAATTTCCCGGCTTTGGCATAGCCGTTCCCCGGAAGGCCCTGGACCAGCGCGAAGCTCTCTCGGATGAAGGCGCGATCGGGCCCCACGGTCTGGTCCAAGTAGAAAGCGAGGTAGTTCTGGATCAGCTTGGCCTGCAGCTGGACCTGGGCCTCATTGATCTCGAGGGTGGTCCGGGGGGTGGCATCACTCACCAGCCCAGAGGCCTTCGCCCGCAGATCGAACCCGATGGAGATCCAGTCGTTGATGGACCGGCTTCGGAAAGGCAGGCTCTTCGTCGGGAGCTGCGTCTGTGCCCAGGCACTCCCAAAGTCGTTTCGTCCTCCGCCTCCGGTGCGGTTCACGTGGCACTGTGAACACTTGAGTCCGGTGCGGAGGGCCATGTACGGTTCGTCCGCCGCCCGGAGCGGGGCGACGGCTGTCACAACGGTCGTGGTGACGGACAGTATTATCGTGACACGCTGCTGAAGCATACGTTCGTATCCCCGATTGAGAGTCATTGGCCCCGAACCCATGGATCGGGCTAGTTCGGGGGCGGCGCGCCCGCCAGTATCCACGCTCGAATCGCGTCGACTTCCTGTTGCGTCAGCGCAGGGAATCCGATTGGCATTCGCGTGGCGACTCCGCCCACTACGCCGGCGTTCCCCTCCACTTTGAGCACCAGATAACTGGAATCCGGATTGCCGGCCTGAACTCGAAACAGCCGCGCAACCTCCACGGACGGTACGCACACGATGTTGGAGATCGCCGCTCCTTGGCTCAGGCTCTGACCGGCCGATGGATTGGCACCCGCATGACAGCCAGACAGGGCGCAGCTGTCGGTGAAAATGTCCTGCACGGGCGCGAAGAGATTCGGGTCCGGGGTCAGATTCGCGTTGCAAACACCTGGAGGAGCAAACACCCCCGTCCCGTCCCCAGCCAAACAGCCCACCAACGCGACGGCTACAAACGAACACAGTGCAACCGTACGAGCCACGCTCATCGACAACACCTCCTCTTGCACGAAAGCTTTCAACTTACGCAGGACAGTCATGGCTGGCAAAAGGTTCCCGAGCGGGGTGCCGGATGGGCGCTCGAAACGGACCACCGCTAGCCCGACTGGAGCCGCCCCCCTACACTACCAGCCATGACGCAGACCCCTCACGTTGTCATCGTCGGCGGCGGGTTCGGGGGCCTCAATGCGGCCCTGCGGCTGCGGCGTGCAAGGGTGCGGGTGACCTTGATCGACCGCCGTAACGTCCATCTCTTTCAGCCCCTGCTCTACCAGGTCGCAACTGGCGGCCTTTCCCCCGGCGACATCGTCTCTCCCCTTCGCTGGATTCTCCGGCGACAGCGCAATACGCGAGTCTGGCTCGCCGACGTCTCGCGCCTCGACCCGTCCGCGAGGACACTCCATTTGGCGGACGGCACCGCAGTCGGCTACGACACGATCGTCGTCGCCACGGGCGTCGGCAACCACTACTTTGGACACGACGAATGGGAAGAGCGTGCACCCAGCCTGAAGACGATCGAAGATGCGATCGAGATCCGGCGTCGGGTGCTGCTCGCGTTCGAGGCAGCGGAGCGAGAAACAGACCGCGAGGCCCGAAAGGCCCTCTTGACGTTCCTTGTCGTGGGCGCAGGACCCACCGGGGTCGAGCTCGCCGGTACCCTGAGCGAACTGGCGCGGGACACGCTGCGCCATGACTTTCGCGCCATCGACACGACTGCTGCGCAGATCCTGCTCGTGGAAGGCTTGGACCGGGTCCTACCTGATTACCCGGCTTCTCTCTCCGAGAAATGCATGCGTTCTTTGGAGCGTTTGGGCGTCACCGTGCGGACGGGAACCATCGTGACCGAGGTTGCCGACGAGTGGGTCGAGATCGAGAATGGGGGCCGCACGGATCGCATTCCCGCTCGCACCGTGCTCTGGGCCGCCGGCGTGCGCGGGTCACGATTGGGCTACGCCATCGTCACGGCGACGGGTGCCGAGCTGGACAAGGTGGGGCGTGTCATTGTGGAGCCCGACCTCACCGTCCCCGGTCATCCTGAGATCTTCGTGATCGGCGACCTCGCCAACTTCTCACACCAGGGGAAGGAACCGCTTCCCGGTCTCGCCCCCGTCGCCATGCAACAGGGACGGTATGTGGCCAAGGCAATCCAGAAACGGCTGCGTGGGAAGCCCGTCGAGCCGTTCCGCTACCGGGATCGGGGGCAGTTGGCCACCATCGGCCGGGCAGCCGCCGTGGCCGATCTCAAGGGATTTCGCTTCTCTGGATATCCAGCATGGCTCCTCTGGTTGTTCGTCCACCTGATGTACCTCGTGGAGTTCCAGAACCGCATACTCGTATTGATTCAGTGGGCCTGGCTTTATTTCACACGGAACCGGGGTGCCAGGATCATCACGGAGATGCATGCGCCGGCGGATTCGACCGACTCGTGACACCGCCGTGCGCGATGGCTCGTAGTCCCCGTTAGAGCTCACCGCATGAGAGGAACAAATGGACCCACGCGACATCTCTGATCGTTCTCGCGGCGTGGCCCTAGCCCTGGCTGCCGCCATCGGCCCGTTCGGTGCACACCGTTTCTACGTTGGCAAGATCGGCACCGGCCTCGCGATGCTCTGCACGTTGGGGGGGCTGGGTATCTGGTGGATCTACGACGTCATCACCATCGCCGCCGGGGCCTTTCGTGACATGGACGGCAAACGGGTGTGGCAGTGGGCCGAGCCCGGATCACTCGAGGGTCGCGACGGGCGCACCCTCACGCCCGAACATTATGATGTGCTCTTGAGCGAGATCGATGGGCTTCGCGCCGACATGGGTGAGCTCGCGGAGCGTGTCGACTTCATGGAGCGGATGGTGGCACGGTCCCGCTCAATGGAAGAGCTGCCACCACCCTAAACCGGTGAACGCCAGGAATGGCCAGTCCAGTCACCGCTGAACCCCGGCACCTCGACCTTGCCCGCCGACCGTGGCAGTAACCTCAACGAATTGATCACAGGTTGGCCTGGCGCGTGCCGCGGAGGGAGTACAAACGAACGCGCCTTAAGCGCTACAGCAATGGCCAGGGGCAGAATTGAACTGCCGACACGCGGATTTTCAGTCCGCTGCTCTACCAACTGAGCTACCTGGCCCAAGGGCGACAAGTATAACCGCGGGGGATCCGCGGCGGCATTCTTCAGCTCGGCGGCATCCGGATACCGTTCCCGTACCCGCTCGACGACCGCCCGCGCCTTTTCCGGGTCCTTCTTGACTGTGCGGTAGATCTCCTCGAGCCGGATCGCCGCGTTGATCTCCACCTGCCGGGAGGCCCGATGCCCGATGTGGCTCTCGAGCAGCCGGATGGTGTCGTCCAGCGTGGGGCGGAGGTTTGGGGGCGAGTCTTCGCCCGTCCCGCTGACGAAGAGGTTGGACGCCCAATCGCCGAAGGGGTTGAGGACATGCTCGACCAGGAGATCCCACGTCAACCAGAGAACCCCCATCGCGCCGGCCGCGCCGAACCACCGCGCATCGTTTCGGAACACGATCCCACCGAGACCGCAGAGGATCGTCGCGGTCGCAAAGACCATGCGGCCGATACGACTGACGGTGATGGGTGACTCGCCCGAGCCCACGGCACCTCCTGCGACCAACGGTGACGGCCTCCGAACCAAAGATGCCAGCCCGCCCCCCCGAGAACCAGGCCATGTGTCCCACCGTGCGACGGCCCCTTTCGGAGGGTACAATTTGGCCGATGACGTCCGGTACGACCTTGAAGGGTCGCCGGGTGGTCGTAACACGACCCGGCGACGACGCCCAACGGTTGGCCCAGCGCCCGCCATCCGTCCAGCAGAACCAGAAAGAGCGGTTCGGCCGAGCACTGCGCGACTTCCACGGCCGGGTGCTGCTCCGTACATACAGCCTCATGGGAACCCGCGGCGACTGCGACCTCCTGCTCTGGCAGGCTGCTGAGGAGCTCGAGTGGCGCGTCCCTTTGGACGAAGCCTGGCAGCGGGTGCCCACCCGCGCCATCCAAGGCAATCTCGATCCCGCAGCACTCTTTGCCCCCTCCCCGAGCTTCGCGCTCAGGTCCGCGAGATCCTCGGCCCAGTCGGCGGGCGTCCGGGACACATCTTCAAGCCCGGCCATGGCATCCTGCCGGGGACGCCGCCCGACCCAGTTCGCGGGGTCGTCGACATGGTGAGAGAGCGGACGTGACCTCAACATTACTGACCGGCCGACCAGTCAGATAGTGGCTGCGCCTCGGCAGATGTCGGAACGTGCCCTGAGATCGCTTTCGCCGAAGGATGCCGCGGAGATCCTCGGGATCTCGGTCCGCGACGAGGCGCGTGGAAAAAGAATCCTCAGCCTTCCGAATGGCATGGACGAACTCATCGCGGCGCTCGTCTCCCCGGGCCCAAGAAGACATGCGCATCCGGCGTCGATCCCGCGTCACCGGAATGACTGCCGACGGCACCGGTTGGAAGATCCAACCGCAGAATCGCAACGACCACGCAGCCTGGCTCCTCGTGGTGGCACTTCCTCGGCAACAGGCGACACGCCTCTTACTTCCTGTCCTGCATGAGCTTAGAGATCTCCACGTTGCCCCGGCACCACTCTCGAGTGTGAACGTCTCCCTCGCGTTTTCGCGATTCGATGTGGAGACATCCGCTCCAGGCCAGCGGCTTCGTGATAGCAAGAGAGGGTCGTGTCCCCGAGCAGGGTGGCCTCTTGGCCTGCTCCTGTTCCTCCAGCAAGTTGCCAGGCCGCGCCCCAGCGGGTCGCGTGCTCCTACGCGCCTTCTACCGCCCCGATGGGACGTGTCCCATCTCGACCAACGACGGGATCTGGGTCCGGCGCGCCCTCGAGGACCTAGCGCTCACGCTCGGCATCCATGGCCGTCCGGTCAGGAGCTGGGTGGCGAGATGGCCCAACGCGTTCTCCCGGAATGACCGGGACCTTCGGGTGTCTGCCGAGCGGCTCGCCGGGGCGCTCTGTCACCGCCGACACATTCAACTGGCGGGCTCCGCTTTTTTCGGTGCCGGGGCGCTGCCGGCGATGGAGTCAGGGCGCCGGGCTGCGCGCCGACTCCTGGGGATCCAGGCGGCGTGTGCTGAATTCGACGAGAGTCAGGTGAGACCTGGCACCCGTGACGCCAGCACCTAACTTTGGGGCCATGTTTCCCAACCTCAGGATCGTCGATCACCCCTTGATCCAGCACAAGCTCACGATTCTCCGTGATCGCAATACGGCGACCCGCGATTTCAAGGCCCTCGTCAACGAGATCGCCATGCTCATGGCGTACGAGGCGACGAAGAACCTCCCGCTGGAGACAGTGGATGTCGAAACACCCCTGGAAAGGACCAACGGCCGCGCGGTGGCTGGCAAGAAGCTCGCCCTGGTCCCCATTCTCCGAGCGGGACTCGGAATGGTCGAGGGAATCACACAGCTGATCCCCAGCGCTCGGGTGGGACATATCGGACTCTATCGCGACCACGATAGCCTCGAGCCGGTGGACTACTACTTCAAGATCCCCGGTGAGGAGGAGGATCGTATTTTCTTTGTCTTGGATCCGATGCTCGCCACCGGTGGCTCAGCGGTGCAGGCGGTTACCGCCATCAAGAACGCAGGGGCGAAGCAGATTCGATTCCTCTGTCTCGTGGCCTCGCCCGAGGGATTGCAACGAATGCTGGATGCCCATCCCGACGTGCCGGTCTATGCTGCTGCCTTGGATCGGCAACTCAACGAGGCAGGTTACATCCTGCCTGGGCTCGGTGACGCTGGGGACCGATTGTTCGGCACCCGCTGACGGAACGCGATGAGAGAGTACCAAGCAGTTATCATCCGGCTGAAGCAGCCATCGCGGGAAGACGAGGAGGCGATCACGGACCTCCTCAACGAACGCGCTCGCGTGGGCTGGACTCTGTGCCGGCTCACCGGGATCGAAGGTGGGAGGGTGCTCGTCGTCTTCTCGCGCGAAGCCTAAACGGCCCAGCGAAACCCCCGGACTCGCTTCGGACTGCAACCTTTCCCACTCTCCAAACGTCTCTTATCGAGAGGATGAGCGATGGCGGACGCGTCGCCGGACCGTATTGGGACCCGTCGTGTTTATGCCGGACGGCTGCTCAATGTGGATGTGGACACCGTCCATGCGCCCGACGGAACGGATCTGGAGCTCGAGATGGTGCGTCACCCGGGCGCGTGTGCGGTGGTGCCGCTTCTCTCTCCGCCGGAGAACGAGGATCCGAGCGTCCTGCTGATCGAGCAGTACCGTTACGCAGCCGGTGGAACGATTTGGGAGATACCCGCCGGAGTCCTGCATCCGGGGGAAGAGCCGGAAGCCTGTGCTCGGCGGGAGCTCGAAGAGGAAACGGGGGCTCGGGCGGGGAAGATCGAGCACCTGACGACGATCCTCACGACGCCAGGGTTCACCGACGAGCGCATTCATCTCTTTTTGGCGACCGAGATCACCGCCGGGGAACCTCGTCTCGAGGTAGACGAGTTCATCCAAGTGAAGGCATTCACCATCTCCCGGGTGCTCGAGATGATCCGCGACGGGGAACTCAGAGACGCCAAGTCCATCGTTGGACTTCTGTACGTTGCAGGGTATCGGCTGAATCTCTAGACAGCCTGTCCTTCGTGGGGGACACGGAGTGTAACCTTTCGGGGTCGGTCATGAACGGAGTGAGTTTGCCGTATTGTGCTTTGTGACAACCACTTAGCGATTTCTCGCGGAGCGGCCGTACGGGGTACGGTTCCTGCACCTTCAGTAATTCGACGGGATGGGAGCCGAGTCAACGGAGGGTCTAGCGAAACCTTTTTTGTCTGAGTCGAGGGGCGTCGCCGGCCTCGGCGGCGTGCCCGGGGAGCATCCACATGACCGCACCAGCAGTCCAGAGCCCTGGGAGGGCACAGTCCACACCCGTCCGGGTGGCCCGGCCCAGCCTTCGGGAGCTTCAGGACTCCCAGGTCGTCGCCGCCTACCTTGACGGCACGCGAGAGGCGTTCGGGGAGCTCGTCAACCGTTACCAGAAGCGGTTGCTGAACTTCGTGTACCGCACCATCGGCGACCGTGAGCGCGCCGAGGACCTCGTACAAGAGGTTTTCATTCGCGTCCACCGTCACCTCCACCGCTTCGACCAGACCAAGAAGTTCTCGACGTGGATCTATACCATCGCGTCGAACCTGGCGAAGAACGAGCTCCGGAACCGGAGTCGCAGCCCGCTCGTCCTATTTCAGACCATCAGGAAGAACTGGGAGGCGGACCACCGGCCGCTTCAGTTCGAGGACCACCACCATCGTCCGGACGATCTATACCGCAAGCGCCATCTGCGGGAGCTTGTGGAGTGGGCGGTGACGCAGCTACCCGAACATCATCGTACGGTTTTTGTGCTCCGGGAGCTCGAAGGCAAGACCTACGAAGAGATTTCCGAGATCACCGATTGCAACCTCGGAACAGTGAAGAGCCGGTTGAATCGAGCGCGCAATCGGTTCGCGCAAGTCATCGCGCCATTGCTGGATTGAGCAGTATCACGTAGAATGCGCTGAGGGGAGCGGGGGCGTGATAAAGCGAAGCGAAGCGTCCTAGCGAAACAGTCCATTCCCGTTCCCGCTCCCGCCCGGACCGCCTGACCTCCCATCCCCTGGTCGGTATCAGGGCTGTGTCCGAGATCGCTGTCTGGCCAATGCGTTGTCCTGAGTTTCTCACACTGTATTCCGATTATCGCGACGGGGTGATCGTCGATCTGGGCGTGATGCGCCGTGTGCGGCAGCATTTGGACGAGTGCACCCAGTGCCGCCGGTATGACGCCATCATTCGGCGTGGGGTGGCGACACTGCGTGGCGCAGAGCTCAAGGGCGTGCCCCGCGCCTCGTGGGGCACGCCCGACGAGGAGATCCTGGAGCCGGCCCCGGCTCGGTCCATGGGGGCGTTGGTGTTGTTGGCCGCCCTCACGCTCTTGGTGTGGGAGGGACGGGGCACACCGGACGACGGCGACGCGGCGCCAGGCATCCCCAGGACCCCCAGACCCGTTGCGATTGCCAACCCCGGGGTGCCGTTCGTCCGGTTCGTCGATCATACCACGCCAGAACCGGCGGCCGACCCCGCTCCCGCCCCCGACCAACCCGCCATCAGTCCCGCGCTCACACTTTATCAGCCAACGCCAGATCGGTAACTTCCGCCCTATATGGCGGGGCGCCTCGAGTTCGACGCTGCGTATCGTGCGATTAGGCGGGGTGAGCTGGCACCGGTCTATTATCTGACCGGTCCGGAAGACGTCCTCAAGGACGAGCTCGTGACCCTGATCCGCGAAGAGGTCCTCGATCCCGCAACGCGTGACTTCAACGTCGACGTTCGCGCTGCTGCCGACCTCGATGGCGAGAGGTTCCACGCGCTCGTGGAGACACCGCCGATGCTCGCCGAGCGGCGTGTGGTCGTGGTGCGTAACGTCGAGCAGTGGCGCAAGAATGCAAGAGTGTGGAGCGTTTTGGATCGCTACCTCGCCAATCCCTCGGCGAGCACAATCCTCGTCTTGGTGCTCGGCGCCGGGGAGAAAGCACACCAAGAGCTCGCCAGCCGGACCGTTACCGTGGAGGTTGGCTCGCTCAGTCCCGAGCGGTTACGCCGCTGGGTTCAGGCTCGCGCCGAACGCGCCGGCCTTGTACTCGACGAGGACGCCGTGGAACATTTGCTCCACGCAGTAGGACCGGATCTCTCACACCTGGCCGTAGAGGTCGAAAAGCTGGCAGCCGCGTTGCTCGATGGAGGGCGAGTTCGAGCTGCCGACGTAGCGGCGATGGTCGGTATGCGACGCGGGGAGACACCGCACGACTGGGTCAGCGCTGTGCTCGACCGAAATATCACACGCGCAGTGGAGATGCTGGACGTAGTTCTTGCCTCCGGCGGGGTGACGGGTGTCCGCTTGGTGAGCCTGTTGGGCACGACGCTGGTGGGCATCCGCGTCGCCCGGGCCTTCCTCGACGAGGGGAGTCCGAGCAAAAGGGCAGGACGGGCGGTATTCTATGCCATCCGTTCGGCTCGTCCTCCGGAACTCCGCGGCCGGGACTGGAAGAGAGAGGCCGCGGCATGGACCGCGGTCGCACAGCGGTGGCACCCAATGGCCATCGACAACGCCATTCGCATGGTGTACGAAGCCGACCGCCAGCTGAAGTCAACGACCGTCCGTGACGAACGAGCAATCTTGACCGACATGCTCCTCCGAATCGGTGGACAAAAGGCCGCGGCGTGAGGCGCGCCGCCCAAGTGTTGTTCGTGCTGCTGGCGACCCCGGTGCCAGCCTCCGGGCAGCAGGATTCCATTCTCGGCGAAGCGATGCGGCTCGCCACGGAAGGGCAGGGGGATTCGGCGCGAGCCTTCACACAGGGATATCTGCAGCGCCTCTCGCCGAACGACTCACTCTATCCCGAAGCACTGTATACGGCAGGCGTCGTCGCCGGCAGCACAGCAGACCAGCAGATGTACCTTCGGCGCGTCAGTATCGAGTTCTCTCAGTCGAGCTGGGCGGACGATGCCTTGCTGCGCCTCGCACAGATCGCGTTCGCCGAGCAAGACTTCGCGGGTGCGCTCCGAGCAGCCGAGCGCGTGGTCCTCGACTACCCCTTCAGCAACGTCTTTGCGGAGGCGAACTACTGGGCGGGGCGTTCGGGTCTCGAGCTTGGCAATGTGGCCGAGGCGTGCAGTCGGCTCGAGCAAGCGCAGGAGACGGCTGGAGAGAACGTTGAGCTCACGAACCGCGTGCGCTTCTACAGGCTCCGCTGCGGCGCGGCGGCTGTCGCGGTGGCGGGGGACTCGGTACCCTTGGAGGGCCCCGCCGGAGGTGGAGGGTACGCCGTTCAGGTCGCCGCACTGCAGAGCATAGCGGCAGCCGACGAGCTCATGCGTGCTCTCCATGCTGAGGGCTACACTCGTGTGCGGGTCGTGCAGGAGGAGGGATACCTCAAGGTTCGTGTTGGGCGTTTTGCCAACCGGTCCGAGGCCGCGCGCCTGGTGCGCGAGCTCTCACGCAAGTTCGGTGGGAAACCGTTCGTGGTGGAGGAACGGTGAGCCGTCGACGGGGCGGATCGACCGCGGCGGATACTCCCCTCATGCAGCAGTATCGCGAGATCAAGGCGCGGCATAGCGACGCGATACTGTTTTTCCGCATGGGGGATTTCTACGAGATGTTCTTCGACGACGCCAAGGTGGCGGCGCGTGAGCTTGGGCTTACGCTCACGACGCGCAACAACGGCGGCGCTGCCGACGTCCCGCTGGCAGGGGTTCCGGTCAAGGCGGCCCAGGACTACGTCCGACGCTTGATCGAGCGGGGGTTTCGTGTCGCCATTTGCGAACAGGTTGAGGATCCAAAGCAGGCGAAGGGCCTCGTCCGGCGAGAGGTGGTGGAGACCGTCACTCCCGGAACCGTGCTCGCCGAGGATTGGCTCGAAGGGGGTGAGAACAACTTTCTCATCGCCGTGCAGCCCGGGAAGCGGGCGGGCCTGGCGGCCCTTGATCTCTCAACGGGCGAGTTCATTCTGGAAACGCTGGACGAGCGCGACCTGGACGGTGCGCTCTCGCGCTACGGCCCCAAGGAACTGGTGCTGCCGGAGGGCACCCCGGTGCCAACGCCTGGGGAAGGAGCGATGCGCACCGAGCGGGAGCCGTGGGAGTTCGATCCGAGGCAGGCCGCTCCACTTCTCACACAACGCTTCGGGCTCCACAGCCTGGATGGCCTGGGTATCGAAGCCGAGGATGCCCCCTCTGTCGGTGCCGCCGGAGCGCTCCTGCGTTACCTCGTAGAGCTCCAACCTACCGGCGCACCCCACATCGGCCGACCGCTCGTCTGTCGCGGCGGCGACACCGTCCCCCTCGACAGCATGACCCGTCGCAATCTCGAGCTGACAGAACCCCTTCGCTCAGACGGACGCGGGAGCACGCTGTTGAGCGTGCTCGATCGAACGGTCACACCAATGGGCGCGCGGCTCCTCCGACAGTGGGTGCTGGCGCCCCTGAGAACCCTGGACGCCATCACTGCACGACTGGCAGCAGTTGACGTCGTCGTGCTCGACCC
The DNA here is from genome assembly GCA_039591615.1 of Gemmatimonadota bacterium. Taxonomy (GTDB): domain Bacteria; phylum Gemmatimonadota; class Gemmatimonadetes; order Gemmatimonadales; family GWC2-71-9; genus JBDHDH01. The sequence continues at coordinate 66,526 of JBDHDH010000027.1, forward strand.
TCGAGGACGCGATCGACTACGTGACGGCCTTGACGGTGTCCGGGATCTCCAGCGGTTGAGTGGCCGGGTGGCCGCCCGACGCGCAACACCACGAGACCTCGGCGCGTTACGCGATTCCTTGGGGCGGCTTCCCGATGTGCAGAGCGCCCTCGACGGCCTTGCCCGGCGAGACACCAGTACCGTCCTCGAGGGAATCGCTCAGGACTTCGATCTTCTCCACGATCTCGTCGACCCGCTGCGACGAACGCTCACCCAGCGGCCTCCGACGGCAATTGGAGACGGCGATACGATTCGAGCTGGAGCGGACGGCGTGTTGGACGAGGCAAGGGACCTCCGCGATGGTGGCAAGCGGTTCATCGCCGGGATGCAGGCCCGTGAGCGAGAGCGCACGGGCATTCCCTCGCTGAAGGTGGGTTACAACAAGGTCTTCGGCTACTACATCGAGATCACGAAAACACACAAGCACGCCGTCCCACGGGACTACGAGCGGCGGCAGACCCTCACCAATGCCGAGCGCTACGTCACCCCCGAGCTCAAGGACCATGAGGCACGGGTACTGAGCGCGGAGGAGCGCGTGATGAGCCGCGAGCGGGAACTGGTGGAAGAGCTCTGCGGAGAGGTCACGGCGCGCCTCAGCCGATTGCAGCGCACCGCGCGCTCGATCGCCGAGTTGGACGTGTTCCTCTCGCTGGCCGACACCGCTGTGCGGGAGCGCTGGGTGCGGCCTGCGATGCACGATGGATTCAGGCTCGAGCTTCGGGCATCCCGGCACCCGGTGGTGGAGCGAATGCTCCCACCCGGCAAGTTCATCCCGAACGACGTCGTGTTCGACGAGGCCGGACGTATCGTCTTGCTCACGGGACCCAACATGGCCGGCAAGTCGACGATTCTGCGCCAGACCGGCCTGATCGTCCTCTTGGCCCAGATGGGGTCCTTCGTCCCGGCCAACTCTGCCACCATCGGCGTCGTCGACAGGATCTTCACTCGGGTCGGCGCAAGCGATGACCTCGGTCGGGGACAATCCACTTTCATGGTGGAGATGAGCGAGACCTCAGCAATCCTCAACGCTGCCACGCCGCGCAGTCTCGTCCTTCTTGACGAGATCGGTCGCGGGACATCGACCTTCGACGGCGTGGCCATCGCGTGGGGCGTCACCGAGCACCTCCACGATCACATCGGCTGCAAAACGATCTTCGCGACCCACTACCACGAGCTGACGCAGCTCACGGAGGAGTTGCATCACGCCAGGAACTTCAACGTTGCCGTGCAGGAAGCCGATGGGGCGATCGTCTTCATGTATCGTCTGGTGCCAGGCGGCGCGGACCGTTCGTATGGCATCCACGTGGGACGCCTCGCCGGTCTCCCGCCCAACGTGGTTGCGCGGGCCCAAGAGATTCTGCACCTGCTGGAGTCCGGCCACCACGTTGCCGGCGCAACCCCACCGCCTCGCATGGATGCGGCCCAGCTCCAACTGTTCCGCCCGGAAGACCATCCGGTCTTGGCGGAGCTCTCACGACTCGACCCCAACACGCTGTCCCCCATCGAGGCACTGATGCGGCTAGCAGATCTCAAACGCCGGGTGGAGCAGGAATGAAGCGCCTCGTTCTCCCAAGTGTGCTCGCATCGTGTGTGGCGTGTGTGGGGGGCCGTCCCGATCCCGAAGCAGCAGACGTTCCGGTGCCCGACTTCGAGCCGCCGGTGGCCGTCAACGCGGAACCTCCGGTGAGATATCCCCCCCAACTGTTCCGGGAAGGGGTAGAGGGAACCGTCGTCCTGCTACTGTTCGCCGACGAAACCGGTCATTTGGTCCTCGACTCTACTCGGATCCACGACGGCAGCGGCTATGCTGCACTCGACTCCGCCGTGCTTTCAGGTGTCGACGCCATGGAGTTCGCGCCGGCGAGACGCAACGGACAACCCGTTTCCACGTGGTTCCTGCAGCCGGTGCACTTTCGACTGCCTGAGCCCAGTACTGCGGGAGGTGGTCTGTGACGGTGCGGAGCCCCCAGCCCTACGACAACATCCTGGAGACCATTGGACGAACGCCTCTCGTTCGGCTCCACCGTGTGACGGCCGGTATCCGCACTCCGGTGTACGGGAAGGCCGAGTTCTTCAACCCCGGGGGGTCGCTCAAGGACCGGATTGGGGTGGCGATCATCGAGGACGCGGAACGGCGCGGCCAGCTGAAGCCGGGCGGTGTCATCGTGGAAGGCACGTCGGGAAACACCGGAGTTGGCCTTGCTCTCGCCGCGGCCCTCAAGGGGTACCACTGTGTCTTTACCATGCCGGACAAGATGTCCCAAGAGAAGGTGCGCTTACTCAAGGCCTTCGGCGCAGAAGTCATCATCACCCCCACCGCGGTACCACCAGACCATCCCGACAACTACGTGATGAAGGCCAAGGCGATCGTCAAGGCGACGCCCAACTCAATTCTCGCCAACCAGTTCTATAATCGGGTGAACCCCGAAACCCATTATCGCACGACGGGTCCCGAGCTCTGGGAACAGACTGACGGGAAGATCACGCACCTGGTTGGGGCAGCTGGAACGGGCGGGAGTCTCAGCGGCGCCGGACGATACCTCAAGGAACAGAACCCCCGGATCCGAGTGGTCGCCGGAGATCCGGACGGCTCGATATACGCCGGTTGGTCCCGGGGAGAGCGGGATCCTGTGGGGCATCCGTACAAGGTCGAGGGCATCGGGGGCGACAAGATCCCAGACACTCTCGACTTCGACTGCGTCGACGAGTTCCACACCGTCGGCGACAAAGAGGCCTTTCTCATGGCCCGACGCCTCGCGCGCGACGAGGGACTGTTCGTGGGGGGCTCCACGGGGCTGATCGTTACGGTAGCCCTGGAAATCGCGCGCCGGGTGGACGATCGAGACGCCTGCATCGTCGCCATCCTCTGCGACACCGGCGAGCGCTACTTGTCGAAGGTCTTCAACGACGAGTGGATGCGGGAGAATCAACTCCTCGAATACGAACGCGTCACGGCCGCTGGCCTCCTCGCCGAGAAACCGCACGAGACTCCATCGCTCGTCACCGTGGCGCCAGGGCAGACGGTCCGTCAGGCCTTGAACCTCATGGAGACCTACTCCATTTCCCTCCTTCCGGTGGTGGAAGGTGGCGATTGCGTGGGATCGGTAGCGGAAGGAGCCCTCATGGCTCGTGCGATCTCCGAGCCTGCAGCCATCGAGAAGCCCGTGCGGGAAATCATGGAGCCTCCCTATCCCGTCGTTGACAGCGGATTCCCCCTCGACCGCTTTTGCGAGCTGTTGTCCCGAGAGACGCCTGCTGTTCTCGTACGCCACGACGGCGCCCTCAGCGGCATCGTGACCAGGTACGATGTTCTCCACCACATGGCAGGCATTCGCTAGCCCGTCGCGCCTTGGGTCGCGCGTCACCGCAGCCGAGGCGGACCCGAGGTAAACTCACGGCGATGCCCCACTATGTCCTGTCTGCCGAAGCGGCCTTCTCGGCCGCCCACACGCTGCCCGGCGTCGAGATGTGCGACCGGTTCCACGGGCACAACTGGCGGGTTTGTCTCAATGTCTCAGTCGATGAAGCCCATCTGGACGATGGGGGCATGGGCGTGGATTTCCGTGTCATCGAAGAGGTTGCGAAGAACGCCGTGGCGGACTTCGAGCACCGCTATCTCAACGACCTCGAACCATTCAAAGAACGCCCACCGACGGCGGAGTGGATTGCCAAGCTGGTCTGCAGGCGGGCAGTCGAGGAATTGGCCCGCCGGGCTCCGCCCGCCACGGTCGAGGAAGTGGAGATCTGGGAAACACCCACCTACCGCGTATCGTATCGACCGGAATGACGCGGATCACTGTCCTCACCGGAGGGTCGACGCCGGAACGGGAAGTGGCTCTTGCGGGAGCCGCGCAGGTTGTTTCGGCACTCAGGGCGGTTGGATACCACGTCACCGTCATCGACACCGTCAACGGCTCGCTTTCCCCCTCGGATGAGGAGCGGCTGCTGGTCCCCTCGGTGGGAAGAGTGCCGCCTAGCCTGGAGGAACTCCGAGTCTTGGCCGCCAGAGAATCGCTTTCCGCCCTGGTTGCCCTCCCGGCGGTTCGGGAGGCCGACCTCGTCTTCATCGTGCTGCACGGCCGGCAAGGAGAGGGCGGGTTGGTCCAGGCAATCCTCGAAACTGCTTGCATCCCCTATGCGGGAAGCGATCCAACGGGAAGCGCCCTCGCCATGGACAAGGACGTGGCGAAGCGTCTTCTCCGCCACGCAGGCGTTCCAACACCCAACTGGGTCATGTGGCCCGCGGAGGATGAGGAGATCCGGCGCCTGGGACGGCCACTCGTGGTGAAGCCATCGAAAGCCGGATCCACGGTGGGACTGACAGTGGTACGAGACTCAAGCCATGTCCGGGCCGCCGTCGACCTCGCGTTGGCCTACGATGACGAAGTCATGGTCGAGGAGTTCCTCGACGGGCGGGAGTTCACGGTCGGGGTGCTTGGGGACGAAGCCCTCACGGTCGGCGAGATCATCCCCCAGCATGAGATCTTCGATTATGAGTGCAAGTACACACCCGGCATGACACAGGAGATCTTTCCGGCCGACCTGCCGTCCGGCGAGGCTGCCCGGTTTCGGGCTCTCGCGCTGCGCGCGCACCGGACTCTGAAGCTGCGCGACTTCTCGCGAGTAGATTTCCGGCTGGAGAACACTGGCGTCCCGAATTGTCTCGAACTCAACACACTCCCGGGGCTCACGGCGACGAGCCTCCTCCCCCAGTCCGCCGCCGCCATGGGAATCGACTTTCGAGAACTGTGCGACCGTATTTGCCAACTCGCTTTGCGGCGGACCCGCAGCCGGAACAAAGTCCAGGCGTAGATGGGTAGATTGAGGTGATGCGCCAGTCTCCGTTCTCGCTCACTCCCTGGGTCCGCGGGTTGATCATCGCCAACGCGGTGGTCTTCCTCATGAGAATCACGGTCTTCACCGGGCCGTGGTTTTTGGAGCAGTTCGCCTTCAGTCCGGAGCGTGCAGTGACACAGTGGTGGACGTTTGCCACCTACATGTTCCTGCACGGCGGCTTCTTGCACCTCGCCTTCAACATGCTCATGCTCTTCTTCTTCGGGCCGGCCGTGGAAGATCGCATGGGCGGCCCTGCGTTCGGCCTCTACTACTTCGTGTGCGGCCTGGGTGGGGCCATCTTTTCGTTCGCGGTCTCAGCCTTCACGACGGTGATCCCTTTCGTGGGTGCGTCGGCGGCGGTGTTCGGCGTGTCGCTTGCTTTCGTCATGCACTGGCCGAACGCGCCGGTGTACGTCTTTCCACTCCCGGTCCCCATCAAAGCCAAATGGCTCGTCATCTTCCTGGCGACCATCAGCCTCATTTCGGCATTCAACGGCGCGCCGGACGGTGTTGCCCACCTGGCTCACCTCGGCGGCTTCCTCTTCGGATTCATATACCTGAAGGGGGAAGAACGCGTCATGCATCGAGCTCGCGCGGCGATCAAACGGCCAAGACCGCAGCGCCCCAAGGCCCGCGCCCGGGCAAGCGAGGTGAAGCAAGCCCAACCCGAAGGAGCTTTCGGCGCTGAGCGCGCCATTCCCGACGCAGTCGACCGGCTCCTGGACAAGATCAACGCGAGCGGTATCGAAAGCCTCACTCCCGAAGAGCGCCGCCTCCTCGAAAACGCCAGCCGACAGCTGCGCGAACCCTGAGTCGCCAATGGCAGCACGCCCGAGCGTGCGCTACGGGCATATGGCGGCCATCGATGCAGGGGCCGTCCCCACATGGATTCCAGCCTGAGGCAGTACGGCAATTGGACGCGATCGTGCCGTAGGTCGACACCTCGATGCTAACGAGCCATCCGCCCTTCCCCACACACTTGTCAGTTTCAGCGGTGTATCCCAAATTGGATGCGCCTCCATGCTCATCAATCTCATACCAGAGTTCTTCGCCGCCCTCGAGGGGCCGGATCCGCTGGAGGCCTACCGTCGGTATCTCGATGCACACTCTCCAGTACTTCACGCATATTGGCACAACTACATCCTCGATCTGGAGAGCCCACACGCGGAAGACGTGATTCGTCGGGCCGTCACGGCCGATCGACGGGATCTCCAGGAGCTCCTGGACCAGGTGGACGTCGAACGTATCGTCGAGGAGACGATCGCCGGATGCCAGGATCGGTTGGAGGCCGAGTCGCCATTTGACGTGTATCTCATGGTCGGGGTTGGTGGTGCAAACGCTGGGGAGCTGGTCGTGGGGGGTCGAGGCATCGCCTTCGTCTGCCTCGAGCATTTCACGGGGCGCCCCAACCCGGAGTCCCTCGGTCTCGGTCTGCGCCCCGAGTTGATTCCCCTCTGGCTGGCCCACGAGATCGGCCACGTGGTGCGGTACACCGCCCCTGACAGCCAGGCGGAGCTCGCCGATGTTGTCCGCAGCTCCCGGGGCTACTACGACTACTGGGAGTCCGGAAGCCTGACCACGCTACGGGAACTCATGGTGAACGAAGGGCTCGCCGTGGAGGCGTCGAGATTGATGGTGCCAGGGTTTCAGCCTTGGGACTACCTAGGCTACTCACGACGGGCCTATCGTCGACTCCGCGAATTGGACGCCTTCCTGACCCGAGCCATTGCGGCCGATCTGGAGCGCCGAGGTTTGGGCTACCGACTGCGATACCTCTCCGGTGGTGTCCCGCCGGCTCAACGCGTCGTGGGGGGAAGGGTGATCCCTGAACGGGCTGGATACTACCTGGGACATCGCATGGTGGAGCCGCTGGTCTCCGAACTCGGGATCGCCCGAGCGCTGCGAACATCCGCCGGGGCCTGCCGAGCTCTCGAGACGCTCGAAGGTGGAGCGCAGAGCGCGTGAGGAAGAAACGATCGCGCAAGGCGACGCGGAAGCGGATATCCACGTCCCCACCCACGCCCGACGAGCGCCGAACGAAGGTGGCGCTTCGAGAGGTGTTGAACGAGCTCGTCGAGCATGTCCGCTGGCTCTCACGGGATCTGCCACGACTATCAACCGATCAGCTCGACTACGCGCAGGACCGCCTCGAATGGCTTGCCGATGAGGTCTGGCGCCTGACCGTGGACGGGGACTGATCTTCCCTTCACTTGCCCACACAGAACCTCGCAAAGACGCGATCGAGCACGTCTTCTGTCGTGACGAGTCCGATCACGTCCTCCAGAGCGGAGACGGCAGAGCGCAAATGCGTGGCGGCGACGGCACCTTCGAGCCCAGCTTTGCGCGCCGCAGCGAATGCCTCGACCTCCTCGAGCGCGCGTCGGAGGGCCGCACGGTGACGTTCCCGGGTGATAAGTGGCTCGACTTCTCCCTGGCCTGCCAGCTTCGAGAACCCGACCTCCGCGAGCACCCCGCGCAACTCGGCGAGGCCCGCACCGGTCTCCGCCGACACCGTCACCACGCGTTCCCCCCGGAGCGGTACCGCCAAGGGCTTCCCCAGATCGGCTTTCGTGCGGACCAAGACTACCGGAGCGGTCAGAGCCGCCAGGAATTCGCTTTCCTCGGACGATAGCCACCGGCCGGCTTCGAGACAGAACAACACAAGATCGGCAGCCGCCAGGTAGCGGTGACTGAACTCGATCCCTATGCGCTCAACGGTGTCCTCACTGTCACGGAGACCAGCCGTGTCGATGAGTCGGAACGGGAAGCCTCCGCACGATGCGGCCGCTTCAATGGCATCCCGCGTGGTCCCCGGTCGCTCGGTGACAATCGCCCGCTCCCTCCCGAGGAGCGCGTTGAACAGTGAGGACTTCCCCACATTGGGACACCCAGCGATCACAGCTATAGCTCCGTCCCGCAGCCGTTCACCATCTGCAGCAGTACCTAGCAAGTTGGTAAGGCGCAGCCGCACGGTTTCTATCGCCGCGTCCACCTGCTCCGGTGGGATCGGGCCGCTGTCTTCTTCGGGGAAGTCGATCTCGTAGCAGACCAGCACCTCCAGCTCAAGGACGTCGTCCCGAAGCCCGGCGATCCGCTGTGAGAGTCCCTGATCGAACTGGTTGAAGGCCGCCCGACGTTGAGCGGGTGCCGTGGCGTCGGTGAGGTCACCCACGGCCTCTGCTTGCAAGAGGTCCATTTTGCCGTTCAGGAGGGCTCGACGCGTGAACTCCCCCGGTGCAGCTTGGCGGGCACCAGCTGCCAGCACCGCGCCCAATACCTCGGCAGGAATCAGCAGGCCGCCGTGGGTGGTGACTTCGACCAGGTCTTCACCTGTGTAGGAATGCGGCTGAGAGTAGACGACGTAGAGGACTTCGTCGAGTACTTCTCCGCCCTGCGGATGGTACACACGCGCCAGGCGGGCGGAACGGTAGGGCTCCGCACGGAACGGATTCAGCACCGATGCGGCGAGTTCGTGCGCTCCTCGACCCGAGATCCGAATCAGGGCGATGGCCGACCGGCCAGGCGGTGTGGCGATCGCCGCAATGGTGTCAGAGAGCATGCCGAGAGTTGCCTGGAGGAATCCCCTGCATCGGTACCACCCGACTCATCCCGAGCGCAACGGACCCGTTCTGTCAGCGCTTCCCGAGTCTCCGCATCCGATCCTTCGCGACGAGCCACTGCTGGGGAATGCTCGCAATATTGCTGACCGCATAATACAGATTGAGACCCGACGAGAACTTGAGGAACAGGACCGTCAGCATGCCGGGCATGAAGTAGGTGATCATCTTGGTCTGCGGAGTGGGCGGCACGCCGATCTGACCAATCTTCGAGACCGCAAACATCGAGAGACCCATGACGATTGGGATGATGAACAACGGATCCGCCCGGGAGAGATCCGGCAACCAGAGGAAGGGGACGCCGCGGAACTCGATCGTCTCACGAAATACAAAGAACAAGGCAAAGAGCACGGGCATGGGAATGAGCATCGGAAGACATCCCCCCAGCGGATTGACTCCGTGCTCGCGGTATAACTTCATCATTTCCTGCTGCAACTTCTGCGAATCGTTCTTGTACCGCTCCTGCAGCGCTTTTAGCTCGGGTTGCACGGCCTGCATCGCCACGCTCGAGCGCATTGCCTTCTGGTTCAGGGGCCACAAGACGATGCGAACAGCGATACCAAAGAGCACTAACACCCACCCGTATGCGAGGCTGAGGGTCTCGTGCATCCAGATGAGAACACGGACGATGAGATTGGCGAACGGCCGGATGATAGGACGGAAAACCCAGCCGTATGGATTGATGTCCTCGAAGTCGTGTCCGACCCTCGCCAGCCGGCCGAACTCCTGGGGTCCGGCGTAGACCGAGTACGTGAACACGCCCCCTGGGGCAGGCAGCGAGACTAGCACATCCGTCCGCACGTTATGCTTGCCCGACGGCAAGCCCGCAGTGGCCACCGCCCCGCCGAACTGCGGTCGATCACCTTCGAGGGCCATCACCGCCACCGCGAAGTATTTCGACTTCACGGCGACCCATTCAAACGGACCCGAGAGCTCACGACGCTCGCCGGGCACCGTGACCGGGTTGCCCTCGGGGTCCAGCACCACCGTCGCTGCGTCCAGCGACCCGAACTTCAGGCTCTCCGTCTTGGTCGCCTTGGTCACTACGGCATACACGCGAAAATCTTCCACGCTGTCAGCCTCTACCAGGGCGATCCGCGGGCCGAGTCCCACCAGAACCAATCCTCGGGTGGCGATATCGGAGAAGTCGCCGCTCACATCGAACAGGTACCGGTCCGGTCGGAACCGGTAGGTGAGCCGCACAGAGGCCCCTCCGCGAGTCGCCACCCACGACAAGGTCGTTCCGGAATCGCGGACCTGAATCGTCTGCTGGGAGGGCTGGAAAGCCCAGTCGGCCAGGGAGATCGTGTCGTTCCCCACGACCAGGCGAGATGCGAGAAACTGCGGATCCGCAGGAATCAGTTGGGCCAGTCCCGAGTCGGTGGCGGCGAACGACCGATAGTCCTTGAGCGTCGCGCCGACGAGTCGCGCGCCGCGACCGGAAAAAGTATAGCGATAGAGCGGTGACTCGACGGTGACGGCGCTCGAGGACTCGCTGTCTGGGAGTATCCTCGGAGCCGAGTCGCGGACTGCGTCGGGAAGATCTGCAATGGCCTCGGAGGGCGCACGCGTCGTGGTGTCCGGCACTCGGGTGACGGTGTCCCCAGCCTCCACCGCGGCCCCGCGAGTCGGTGACGGCTTCGGTGGAAACAGGATGGAGGGAAGAACGGCCACGATCAGCATCAAGCCGATCGCCAGGATCACTCGGCGGTCCATGGGCTAGCGGATCATGGCACAGGATCGTATCCACCGGCGTGGAACGGATGACACCGGATGATCCGCCGGACCCCCAGCCAGCCTCCTCTCAGCGCGCCGTAGCGTCGAACGGCTTCCAACGCGTACGCCGAACACGTTGGCCTGTAGCGACATGGGGACGGCAAGGGTGAAGCCAACACCTGGTAGCTGCGAATGAGGGCAGCCACGACGCGTCGCGGAAGGCTTGCTATGACGAGAGCGAACGCTGCCATTGTTCGAGATCGGTTGCCAGCTTCTGAAATGCCGCTTGATAGGCTGCAGCGCGAGATCTGACGACGAGATCCAGCGGTACCAAATCCGGCAGGATGCGCCGCCGCACAAGCTCGCGCAGCCGGCGCCGCAGACGGTTTCGCGCCACCGCGGTGGCGCCGTGTCGGGGAACCACGAGTCCGAATCGGGGATGTCCCTGATCGTTGGGGCACCAAGCGAAGTCGAGACGCAGTGTTCGGCGGCGTTGACCCGAGCGCAGCACCGCGACAATGTCCGCAGTGCGGTTAAGTCGCCAGCTCCTGGGGAGCCGCTCGCTCTTCAACGCCCTCCGTGTTTCGACGGCAACTGAACAGTCAGCCGCTTGCGCCCCCTCCTGCGCCGGCGATTGAGGACGGCACGACCCCACCGCGTGCGCATCCGCGCCCGGAATCCATGTTTGCTTGTACGCCGCCGGTTCCGCGGCCGGTATGTCGGTTTCATACTTCTCCCAGCGTGCGGGGCACGAAAGCTAGTCGTGCCCGGTCGGCAGGGTCAAGGTTGACTTTTCCACACGGGAGCGGTACAATCTTGCGCCCTTTCGAAAGCTACCCACCCTTCCACAACAACTGTGCAGATGGAGTTTTCTGCCAAAGACGCTTGGGCACGTCTTCTCGAGGCCGCCCGGCATCAACTCCCCGACGCCACCGTTCGCACCTGGCTGGAACCTGTTGAACCGATCGCACTCCGTGAAGGACGGTTGATCGTCGGCGCCCCAGACCAGTTCGCGGTGGAGTGGAATCAATCGAAGCACACTCCACTCTTGTGCCGACTCGCCGGCGACGTGTTCGGGGCACCGATCGACGTCGTGTTCCAGGTCCAGGAGGAACGTGCGCGGCGGCCGCAGATGGACTTTTTCGTGGCGCCGCCCTCAGGCACCAAGACGGGAGCCGCACGCGGATCCACCCGGCCGCTCAACGAGCGCTACTCGTTCAAGACCTTCGTCATCGGGAAGTCGAATGAACTGGCGGCCGCCGCCGCCCATGCGGTCGCCGAGGCGCCGGGGAAGACCTACAATCCGCTCTTCATCTACGGAGCCACGGGGCTCGGCAAGACGCACCTCATGCAGGCCATTGCCCACGCGGTGCTGGAACGCAACGGCGACAACCGCGTCGTGTACATGGGTGCGGAACAGTTCATCAACGAGGTGATCGAAAGCATCCACAGTCGAACGATGTCCGAGTTCCGGAAGCGCTATCGAACGGAGGTCGACATCTTCCTGGTCGATGACGTGCATTTCCTCGAAGGCAAGGAAATGACCCAGGAGGAGTTCTTCCACACGTTCAACGCGCTCCACGAGGCAGGCAAGCAAATCGTCCTCACCTCCGACCGAGCCCCTAACGAGATCCCAGGCCTCGAGTCCCGGCTGGTAAGCCGTTTCGAGTGGGGGATGGTCGCGGACATCGGACAGCCCGACTTGGAGCACCGCATCGCTATCCTGCGAAAAAAAGCCGAACAGGACCACCTCGAACTCACGATTCCGGACGACGTGCTCCGCTTCATCGCCGAGCACGTCCGGAGCTCGGTTCGCGAGCTCGAGGGATGTATCATCAAGCTCTTGCTCTATGCGTCCCTCAGGCACCGGGAGGTGACGACCGACCTCGCTAGGGAGGCGCTCGCAGACAAGATCAAACAGGCAGAGGCGAGTCAGGCGGGTGCCATACCGGCCCCACCAACGGTCGACCGGGTCCAGGAGGTCGTGGCGCGGCGGTGGGGGGTGACACCCGAAGGGCTACGGTCGAAGGCCCGCACCAAGACACTCACGGCACCCCGTCAGGTCGCGATGTTTCTCGCCCGGGAGATGCTCGGGATGCAGTTGGTGGAGATCGGTCAGGCATTCGGCGGTCGGGATCACTCCACCGTGATCCACAGCGTCGACAAAGTCCAGCGAGAAATGGCCCGTGACCGCAGGTTCCGCGACCGAGTGGAACTAGCGCGAACCGAACTCTCAGCCTGATGAACCGAGTTGTTGAAGCGCCGTGTGGACGGCTGTGTGTAGGTGCGATCTCTCCCTACTTGCTGGCCGATGTGTCCACGCTTGCCACACCGGATTCACACGACCAAGGGCACCAAACACCATGTGGTCAGGGGAGTTGGAGAGTTCTTCAAGGTTTGCGGACCCTCTACTAATACTACTAGTTTATTACTTATAGAGTAGAAGTAGTAAGTTCTTTCCACATGATAGGACAGCCATGAAGTTTACGATTACGCGGGAGCGGCTCCATGAGGGGCTAACGGCGGTCGCAGCCAGCGTACCAACGAAGACCACGCTGCCTGTCCTGTCGAACATCCTCTTGGAAGCATCGGGCGATGGAATCCGGCTCGCTGGAACGGATCTGGATACGGCCGTGAGTACCGCGGTCCCAGCCGAGGTGGATGAGGAAGGTGCCGTAACCCTACCCGCTCGCAAGCTCGTCGAGATCGTGCGTGAGCTCCCAAGTGCGGCCATCCGCGTGACCACCTCAGGGGAGCAGCGCATAAACCTCGAATGTGGCCGGTCACGATTCAAGCTCCTGGGTATCCCGAAGGACGAGTTCCCGAGTTTTCCGCCGGTGAGCTTCGATCGCAGCTGGTCCGTGACGTCCAGCGACCTCCAGAAGCTCATTCACCACGTCACCTTTGCCGCCTCCACCGAGGAAAGCCGGCCGATCCTCAACGGAGTGTTGTGGGAGCAGCGCGGTGACCAGATGCGGATGGTTGCCACCAACGGTCACCGGCTCGCTAAGATGGAGATCCCCGTCTCGGGTTCGGACGCCTCTGACGGCTTCATCGTTCCCCCTAAGGCGCTCGAGCAGGTTCGTCGACTGTTTGGGCCATCGGACGAGGTGGAGATCTCCAAGAGCGACAACCACCTGGGCTTCCGCAGTGCGTCGACGCAGGTGTTCACTCGGCTTATCGAGGGCCCCTACCCCAACTACGAGCAGGTGATTCCGCGAGAAAACGACAAGGCGGCGACCATCGATAAGGAAGCATTGGCAGGCGCGTTGCGCCGGGTTGGCGTGGTAGCCAGCGACCAGACCCATCGTGTGCGCCTCTCCTTCAGTGGGGCCATGCTCAAGTTCAGCGTCAGCACGCCGGACTTGGGAGAAGCGCAGGACGAGATCGCCATCACCTACGACGGCGATGCGCTTGAGATCGGCTTCAACGCCAACTACCTGCTGGAAGTCTTGAAGTACATGCCCACCGACGAGGTGCGCTTCACCTTCAGCGCACCGGAGCGGGCAACCACGGTGGAGCCGGTGGGGTGGGATGACTCCGCATCCTACGTTTGCCTGGTGATGCCTCTTCGGCTGGTGGACTGAACCACCTCTATCCTAGCGGCCCCGTGTCAGCGGGCGGATTGCGAGTGCGGTCAGGCTCACCCGATCAACACTGGCGGAGCCTGCACCGGAGGTGACGAGCAGCCCTCGATACTGACCTCCCAGGCGGATCCCGACGGCCCAGCGGTCCGCCGCGCCATTTCCCTTCAATTCGAAGGCGCCGAAGACACCGACGGGCACTCGGGTGCGGACAATGATCCGTCCTCCGAGGCGGTACGTTACATCGCTCCCGGATCGCCCCGGTCGCTCTGCTATGTGCGTCTCGCCGGCGATCTCCAAGACGGACGGTATTGCATACCACCCGGCTCCGATTCCCACCGTGACCGGCAATTCAACCGTCCGGACCACCGGTCGCCCGATGTTACGGAGGACGGCTCCGAGTTCGACCTGGCGTAGTGCTCGATAGCGCAGCCCCAGATCGAGGGCGCGCTCTGTTTGGTCGCTGTCATAAAAGGTGAACGCTAGGCCGACCGCTCCGCGCCGGAATGGCAGCGCCGCGCCAACCCGAAAGGCCTGATTTGCCTCGTCGCCCGGGATTTGGTCGCGCTGGTAACCAAAGGAAATTCCTCGTGAACTGAAGCCTCCGGTCCACTGCGCCAGCCGCACGTTCTCGGTCTCCTGGCGGTCGAATACGAGCTCCGCCGCGATGGATGCCGTCGGGGCGGTGGCTGGACCGGCGGGGTTCACCCAGGTCGCTCGGGCATCGCTGGCTGTGGCCAAAAAGAGGTAATCGGCCGATCGCGCGGGAACCGCCTGTGCGCAAAGCCGTCCGGCGCCGAGTGCTGAGACGAGCGTGAACAGGACAAAGATCCGAGGCATCTTACCGGACGATCGTTAGGGAGTCGGTTCGCGTTTGCGTGATGGGGATGGTCGCCCCGATGGCAGGGAGGAGTGCCGTGGAGCGCAAGGTATCAACCGAAACTTGGCCGAGGAATCGACCGTCTGATGCGACGTACTGATCCCTGTGTTCGATCCCTACTCCTTCGAGGGTGTATTCCTGGCCGGATTCGAAACCCGAACCGGTGAGCGTGTAGTCGGAGATTGTCTCAATGTGGAGCCCTCGCTCACCCGCCCACTGCCCCCACCCGAGCACCTGATGGTGGTTCACGGAGCGAATTAAGAGATCGAGGTCGTGAGTCCCCGCCTTCGTCTCGGCTGTGTCGGACCAGTGCTGTCCCGGTTCAGCCCCCTCGGGTAGCAGTTGCGGAAAGAACTCCCGCATTTGCAGTGCGAGCTGCCGCATGAGGTCGGCATCGCTCTCGGATCCTGCGAAGTCCCGGATCTCGCCAGTGGGGGATAACACGGCCGTAAACACGCTTCCCGTAAGGCCTTCCGCGTCCCTCGCGGAAAGCCCCGTGAGAACCGGAACCGAATCGACGCGCATGGTCGCGCGCAAGTCTTCCTCTCCCCGGACCAGCTCGGCACTCAGATAGAGATCCATTTCGACCCGGGAGGTCGTGCGCTGGCCATTGAATTCCTGCTCCACTTGGCGGTGCGAGGCGGCGCGATAGGTCGCCGAGAAGGGCTGATACGTTACGAGACGGGAAGTAGGGAGTTCGGCTTCGGCTATCGGTGTAGCGGCGGGACGCGCTGCCGGCCTCCCGCAAGCCGCGATGCCGGCGGCGGTCACGCACACCCATATCCTCGCCCGCCGGCCGCGGAGCCCAGTACTATGCGGCATTAACCGGTCTCCCGTCTCGCCAGGAGCTCAGCGCGGGTACGGCCGAACACGGCGACCATTTCGCCGCCCTCTGACGAAACCTGAAGCAGCTTCCAGCCTTTCCGCTGCATATCGCCGCGCCAGCCGATGAGCCTCTGCCAGCGTTCGGCCGTGGTGCGAAACACCCGAAGCTCGGCAACGTCTTCCCAGCTCGGCGGATAAGGCGGTCGGTGCGTATGATCCTGGTTCGCGAGCATTCCGTTGGGGCTAGGTTGGGCAGGCCGAATGATACGCGGGTGGTAGAGACGAGGCCAGGGGTGGTGACGCCGTAAGCCGAGTTCTGTTCGAGCGTCACCGCTCGGACGGTCATCTCTCTGGGATGACGGTCACCCGCCACCTCGAGCGGCCTACCCGCGGCTCCGACGGTCCGGTGCCAGACCTCGCCGCCTATTTGGCCTTGCTCCGACTGGGGGTTGCCGTGCCACGCGCTGTTGCCAGCCGTGCGGTGGGCTCTTACCCCACCTTTTCACCCTTACCCGCTGGATTCCTGCGGGCGGTTTGTTTTCTGTGGCCCTGTCCGTCGCCTTGCGGCGCCCAGGCGTTACCTGGCAGTCTGCCCTGTGGAGCTCGGACTTTCCTCGATCCGTCAAGCGGACCGCGACCGTCACGCGTCACCACCCCTTGAAAGATAGCAGCCTCCTGCTCCCGCTGCCTGTTTGAGGGGAGGTTGGGGGGAATGGTTGAGACTGCGTTGAGACCCCTAGGGTACTGTGGTCAGGACCCGAGGAGGTCGGATGCGCGTCGAGGACCAGATTGCCACCGTGGCCACTGTGATCGAGAAGCGCGAGCG
>JBDHDH010000028.1:0-40792 GCA_039591615.1 Gemmatimonadota bacterium
CGCCAACACTGCCAGTTGCCAGCTCGTGGAATAGCTAGCAGTCAC
Source organism: Gemmatimonadota bacterium (assembly GCA_039591615.1). Lineage (GTDB taxonomy): Bacteria > Gemmatimonadota > Gemmatimonadetes > Gemmatimonadales > GWC2-71-9 > JBDHDH01. The sequence continues at coordinate 46 of JBDHDH010000028.1, forward strand.
ACCCAACCAGTCGTTCAGTGGCAACGGGCCTCTCAAGTTCATCCTGAGAGGCCCGTATTCCTTGCTACCAAAGCGACGGGAGGATTCAATAGGCGGCTACCGCCCCTCCCCCACCGGCAGCGGTGGCTCCTGCTCCTTGGGAATCGGGGGCTCATACGGCTTACCGCCAGTCTTCTCCGCGAAGTACTCCTTCGCCCGCCGGAGCAGATCGGCATCGGTCAGCATGTCCACACCCATAAGCGCGATCACCCGCGCGGCCACACTCGCCCCCTTCACCGCCCCACTAGTGCCGTGCGACGCCGACGTCGCCCACGAATGCCACGGAACATCCGCCGCCGCTGTCGTGACGTTGAAGCTCACGGTCGGCGTGATGTAGCTCACCTCCGCCACGTCGGTTGAGCCGCCCTCCAGCGGGTCTGGCCCGTCCGCCAGCAGCTCGATTGCCGTGGAAAGCCCCTTCTCCTCGATCCCCAGTGATTTCTGGAGCCCCCGGGCAAAAGCCTGGTCTTCGTCGGAGAACTCGGGTGCGCCCACCAGCTCCAAGTTGCGCTGCATCACCTCCTGGAGCGGCCGATTGAGCAATGTCTCGTGCACTCCGGTGATCAAGGTGACCTCGTGGGTGGTCCGCGTGGCGAGCGCCGCGCCCTCGGCGATCTTCAGGATCCACGCGTAGTATTCCTCAACGGACTCGCGATCCTCGTCCCGCACGTAGTACCACACCTTGGCATACTCAGGCACTACGTTGGGTGCCTCACCGGCTGAGGGGATGACGTAGTGAATCCGCGCAGTTGGCTGGATGTGCTCCCGCATCATGTTCACACCATGATTCATCAGCTCCACCGCATCCAACGCGCTCCTCCCATTCCATGGATCGGCCGAGGAGTGAGCCGCCTGCCCGAAGAACTCCACGGTGAAGTTGTTCATCGCCCGGCCCGGCTGGTTGTCCGTTTCCGTCTCGAGGCCCGGGTGCCACGCGATGGCCGCATCGAGATCGTCGAACAGACCATCCTTCGCCATGTAGACCTTCCCAACGACCGTCTCCTCGGCCGGCGTGCCGTAGAGACGCACGGTCCCCTCGATCCCGTGCCGCTCCATCGTGCGCTTCAATGCCATTGCCCCTGCCACCGAGCCCGCACCGAACAGGTTGTGGCCACATCCCTGGCCGCTGGTCACACCGTCGGTGCGTAGCTGTTTGAACGGGACGGCGGCATTCCCCACGCCCGGAAGCGCATCGTACTCCGCCAGGATCCCGATCACCGGCTCACCGCTGCCCCACGTGGCCACGAAGGCGGTGGGCATCCCCGCAACACCTCGCTCCAACCGAAATCCCTCACGCTCGAGAACACCAGAGAGGAACTCCGCGGACTTCGTCTCTCGGAGCGCAATCTCCGAATAGTCCCACAGCTCCTTTGCCATTCGGTCGATCTCCGCCGACAGCGCATCCACGGCAGAGAGGGCGGTTCGCTTCTCGCGCGAGAGCTCCTGAGCACCCAGGGAATGCGAAATCATGAGCGCGGCCGGCAGCAGCACTCGTAGGCTCTTCACTGGGATCATGAGACGGCTCCTGGCTGTGAGGGGACGCGGGTCGCGAATCATATACGAGCGCCCGATGCCGAGGAACCCACGAGTGTCAGCTGGCCGGACAGGCGGGATTGGCGGGATGGGAGGGATTGGCGGAATCGGGCAGAGTTGAACGCAACCAGGACTCACGAAGAAGAACACGCCACTCACAACAGACTACGCCATAGCCCCCGAGCCCAGTGCGCAACCTCCCGGATCGGACGCTCCTGCCGACCTCAGAAACTGCCGGGGCCCCCGCCTATCCCGCCTATGCCACCCATCCCCTCACTCCCGCCAATCCGAGCGCCATAACCTAGCTTTTGCCAACCACTTACGCCATGTCCCTCCCGTTGCTTTACGTCCTCTAATCGCGTATATTTGGAGGACCTCAAGAAGGGGTCGATCGCGGCCCCTTTTTTCGTGCCTTCAGGTACCGACCGCCATGACCACATCAAAGAAACAGCAGAGCTACAGCGCCGACGCCATTCAGGTCCTCAAGGGGCTCGAGGCCGTCCGGCGACGCCCGAGCATGTACATCGGCTCAACCGGTTCGCGTGGGCTCCATCACCTGGTCGACGAGGTGGTGGACAACGCCATCGACGAAGCGATGGCGGACTACTGCAGCCAAATCGACGTGACCATCCACGCGGACCAGGCCGTGACCGTGGAGGACAACGGACGCGGCATCCCGGTTGATCTCCACAAAACCGAAAAGCTCCCCGGTCTGGAGGTCGCCATGACGATGCTCCATGCCGGGGGAAAGTTCGACAAGAGCACCTACAAGGTGTCGGGGGGTCTGCACGGGGTCGGCGTGTCGGTGGTGAACGCCCTGTCGGAGCGCCTGGAGGTTTGGGTGCGCCGCGACGGCAACGAGCACCACATGGTCTTTGAACGCGGCAAGACCAAGCAGAACCTCACGGTCACGGGGAAGACCACGAAGACCGGTACGAAGGTCACGTTTCATCCCGACCCGGACATCTTCCCAGAGCGGGCGTACGACTATCGCACGTTGGCCAACCGGCTCCGGGAGTTGGCGTACCTCAATCCCGGCGTGACGCTATCCCTCACCGACGCGCGGGAGGACACCAAGAACAAACCGGAGACCTTCCTATTCAAGAAGGGGATCTCGGAGTTCGTCACCTACCTCCGCGGCAACCGAAAGGCACTCCACGGCAAGCCGTTTCACTTCACGACCTCGAAGGATGAGGTCGAGATCGATCTGGCTCTCCAGTACGACGAAGGCTTCCAGGAGAACGTGTTCTCCTTCGTGAACAACATCAACACCCACGAAGGCGGAACGCACCTCACGGGATTCAAGTCCGCCCTCACGCGGGCCGTCAACGAGGTCGCGAAGAACAAGGGGTTGCTGAAGAAAGAGTCGTTCAGCCTCAGCGGCGACGACGTGCGGGAAGGGCTCACGGCCGTGCTCCACGTGAAGGTCAAGGAACCTCAGTTCGAGGGACAGACGAAGACGAAACTTGGCAACTCCGAAGTCGAAGGCATCGTCAAGACCGTCGTGTACGAGCGGCTGACGAACTACATGGTGGAGACGCCGGCGGCGGCCCGAGCCATCATCCAGAAGGCGGCCAGCGCCGCCCGGGCTCGGGAAGCAGCCCGAAAGGCACGCGAGCTGGTCCGGAAGAAGAGCGCCCTCGAAAGCGGCGTCCTCCCCGGAAAGCTCGCCGACTGCTCGCTGACCGACCCCTCGATGTGCGAGCTGTATCTCGTAGAGGGGGACAGCGCGGGCGGCTCGGCGAAGCAGGGACGGGATCGGCAGTATCAGGCGATCCTTCCGCTTCGGGGCAAGATTCTCAACGTGCAGAAGGCGCGGGTAGACAGGATCCTCTCCAACGAGGAGATCCGAGCGATCATTACGGCCATCGGGACCGGGGTGGGAGAAGATGAATTCAAGCTCGACGAGGCGCGGTATCAGAAGATCATCATCATGACGGACGCCGACGTCGACGGCGCGCACATCCGCACGCTGCTTCTCACGTTTTTCTACAATCAGATGCGACCGCTCATCGACGCGGGATACATCTACATCGCGCAGCCGCCACTGTATCGCGTCGCGAAGGGGAAGGAAGAGTACTACGCCTTCGACGACGGAGAACGCGACCAGTACGTGAAACGCCTGTCGGGCAACGGGAAGGTCAACGTCGCCATCCAGCGATACAAGGGTCTCGGTGAGATGAACCCCGATCAGCTGTGGCGCACCACGATGGATCCGACGAGCAGGACGATCCTCCGGGTGGAGCTCGAAGACGCGGTGAGCGCCACTCAGGTCTTCGAGACGCTCATGGGCGACCAGGTCGAGCCGCGGCGGGAGTTCATCGAGCAGAACGCCAGGTACGTGCGGAATCTGGACGTCTAGCCGCCGCTCTCCCCGACCCCACCCAGAAGACGGGAGCAGAAGTGGCAGCCCTGTTCCCTGATTTCCTATTCCCTATCCCTTGCTCCCCATTGACGCCCCCCGGAACCGCACACCATTGTCTTGCCCATGGAACCGCGAATCTGGCTCCAACACTACGACCAGGACGTACCGCCCGACATCACCGTCCGCGAGGTCACCCTCCCCGGATTGCTCCGAGAGTCCGCAGCGCAATACCCCTCCCAACCGGCGCTGATCTTCCTCAACGCCACGGTCACCTATCGCGAGTTTCAGGACGCCGTTCACCGTCTGGCCACGGCGCTCGCGAAACTCGGCGTGGAAAAGGGAACCCGGGTGGCGATTCAAATGCCCAACATGCCGCAGTCGGTGATCGCCTACTACGCGACTCTCGCGTTGGGAGCGGTGGCGGTACCCACCAACCCGCTCTACACCAGTCGGGAGATCGAACACCAGTGGACGGATGCCGGGTGCGCCGTCGCGGTGGTGGCGGATTTCATCTACGAAAGCCGGATCAAGCAAGTCCGTAAGCTCCTTCAGGTCGAGCACTACATCATCGCTTCGATCCCCGACTATCTTCGGTTCCCCCTCAACCTGCTGGCACCGCTCAAGCTCAAGCGAAGCAAGCCGCCGCTCATGGCAACCGTGGAGCCGGGACCCGGCATCCACTTCTTTCGCGAGCTGATCGCTGAGAGCGTCCCGAATCCGCCGGCCGTACACATCGACCTGGACGAAGTCGCCACCCTACTGTACACCGGGGGCACCACCGGCGTCTCCAAAGGCGCGATGCTCACGCACCGGAATCTCTCGGTGAATGTCCAGCAGCTCATCGCGTGGACCCCCTCCCTCGTGAATCCCGGGCATGAGGTGATGCTCACGGCGCTCCCGCTGTTCCACTCCTACGGGCTCACCGTCGCCATGAACCTGGGGATCGCCGTGGGAGCGTCACTGGTTCTCCTCCCAAATCCTCGGGACATCCCGGCCGTCGTGAAGAGCATCACGAAGCATCGCGTGACGATGGCACCCGCTGTGCCGGCGATGTACAACGCCATCAACCAATACCCCGGCATCGAGAAGCTCGACCTTCGAAGCGTCAAGGTCTGCAACTCCGGATCCGCCCCACTTCCCGTGGAGGTCTTGCAGCGTTTCGAGGAACTCACAGGAGGAAAAATCACCGAAGGCTTCGGACTCACCGAGACTTCACCGGTCACGCACTCCAATCCGTTGCTGGGCACCCGCAAGGTCGGCAGCATTGGGGTCCCCCTGCCGGGCACCGACGCCAAGATCGTGGACATCGAAAACGGCACGAGGGAGATGCCGCCTGGAACCCAGGGAGAGTTGATTCTCCGAGGCCCACAGGTGATGCCGGGTTATTGGAACAACCGCGAGGAGACGGAAAAGACCATTCGGGACGGTTGGCTCTTCACAGGTGACCTCTCGGTGATGGACGAGGACGGATTCTTCTTCATCGTGGGTCGTAAGAAGGACATGATTCTGTGCAGCGGATACAACGTGTTCCCCGACGAGGTCGACCGAGTCCTCATGGCCCACCCCGGGATCCTCGAAGCCGCCACAATCGGACTACCCGACGAAAAACGCGGTGAGACGGTGAAATCGTTCGTCGTGCTGGCTCCGGGGGAACACCTCACGGGAGAAGAGATCATCACATACTGCCGTGAAAACCTGGCTGCCTACAAAGTGCCCCGGGCCATCGAATTCCGCGGCGATCTTCCGAAGAGCTCGGTGCTCAAGATCCTGCGGCGCGAACTGAAAGAACAGGAGCTGGCGAAAGCCGGAACGAAGGAAAAGAGTGCGGGGGCCAGAATGCGGAGTGAAGCATGACAGCCGAGCAGACACATGCTGCACCGGACGCCGTGCAACCTCGTGCCGTGCATCCGGTTGGCATGACACCCGGACACGGATTCAATGCGCTTCACCGCCGAGTCGTGGGGTGCACGAAATGTCCGCGTCTCCGTACACACTGTGCGCGGGTCGCCCGTGAAAAGAAGCGGGAATTCCGCGACGACGACTATTGGGGCAAACCCGTCCCGGGGTTTGGGGATCCGAACGCCCGCCTGCTCATCGTAGGTCTCGCGCCGGCGGCACACGGTGCCAACCGCACGGGCCGCATGTTCACGGGGGACTCCAGCGGAGCCTGGCTCTACGAGGCCCTGCATCGGTTCGGATTCGCCAGCCGGCCCGTGTCAGTCGGCCCGGGCGACAACCTCGAGCTCGAGGACTGCTACATCACCGCGGCAGCGCGTTGCGCTCCCCCCGGCAATCGACCGACCCACGGCGAGCTCGACAACTGTCGTGAGTATCTCGAACGTGAGCTCGTGCTGCTGGACCACATTCGCGTGGTGCTGGTGCTCGGACACGTCGCCTACCGACAGTGGCTCGAGGCAGCCAAATGGTGGAAGCAGATGACCCCTGGAGATCGCCCTCGGTTCGGCCACGGTTCGGCCACATCCCTGCCCGACGACAGGACCCTCCTCTGTTCCTATCATCCGAGCCGTCAGAACACCAACACAGGACGCCTCACCCGTCCCATGTGGTATGCGGTGTTTCGAAAAGCCCGCACACTGGTGGGGCGATGAGGCGAACACAGGAGAGGCAGAGCGGGATGCGGCTCGAGGCTGCCGGGAACGCGTGCTTGGTGCTGGCAGCTGCCGCCGTCCTGAGCACGTTCGCCCCGACGGCGCAGGCGCAGGTGTCCATCCATCCGCGGAGCACCACCCCGGCGTCCTGGGAACGCTTCGCGATCCGCGTCGTGAACGGCACCGACACCGCGACCACGGGGGTGCGCGTGGACGTACCAGACGCCGTGACGGTGCTCGGCGTCGAGCCGACGGCGGGATGGACCACCCGTCGCGACGCGGGTTCCGACTCGTCACCGCAATTCGTGGAGTGGAGCGGCGGGAAGCTCCTGCGAGGCGAGTTCCTGGAGTTCGCGTTTCTCGGACGCGTGATCGGCGACGCCCGGCGGACGGATCTGGTGTTTCCGGTGACCCTCACCAGGGAATCGGGCAGTGTGGTCCCGATGCGCCGTCTGCGAGTGACCGTGGTGGGTCGCACGCAGCTCTCGGTCCGGGGCGTGACCGCCATTGCGGGCACGGCCCTGGGAGTCGCTCTGATCGCACTGATCCTCGCGATCGCGCGCGGTCGGCGTTCGGGGTAATAGGTGGGATGGGCGGGATGGGCGGGATCGGTGGGATTGTCGGCCGATCGCTACCCGCGACCACTAATGCCCCTCCACATGCACCATCTTCACTCCCACAATGCGGAACGCCACCCGCGCGATGAGCGGCAGCGCGAGGACCGCGACGACGCTCGGGATCATCACGCTTCCGACGAGGCCAGCGAAACCTCCGAGAAGGGCGTGGAGGGCACCCCACACGAGGAGGTAGAGCACCAACATGTCGAACAACCCGAAGAGTTGCCGGAATCCCGATCCGCCCTCGAGGTCCACGCGCGTCCCCCCGAGGTAGATCGCCGTCACGACCCAGAAGATGCAGATTGCCGTCAGCCATTCGAGCATGTTGCTCTCTCCGTTTGGTAAGTTGTGACGAGGTGTCAATCCCGCTAGGACGACTCTCCCTTCCGTCTAAGCACGCTATCGGCCGGCGCGATCTCGTCACCCTTCCAGCGGAACAGCTGAAAGACGGTGCCGTTCTCGGCGCGGCGTACCCAGAAGCCGGATGCGGTCGAGTCGAAGGCCAGGCCCAGCAGCGTGTCCCCCCGCTCGTCGAGAAGTGTCACGCCCCGGTCGGGCTTCGCGAAGTCCGCTGAATCCACCTGGGCCGGCGTGGCGAACGCGCTCCCTTGAGCCGCGAGTGAGCGGTAGCCCTCGAGCAGCCGATGAATTGCGGCCGAATCGACGGGCGTCCCATCGCTGAGCTCCCAGGTCGTGCTGTCCCGCCGCTCCACGGTGTACGCTCGGCGACCGTGCTGGATGGCCACTCGCGCGATGAGATCCGGTTCCACCTCGGCGATGCGCTTCTCGCGCCACTCGTTGAGGGCGCGATCGAACGCCGGCACGAGGGGACCCTCCAAGAGGTATACCTCGTCAGCGCCTGCTAAGCGAACGTAGCGGCTGTTGAACAGCCGGCCACGCTCCCCGGCGATGAGATGCAGCAACGCACGATCTCCACGGATGACGCGAAAGTGTGTCCCCCCTTGATCGTCCACCCCCATGCGTTCGTGCGACGAGGGGCTCTGAGCGACCAGCTCCGCACTGATGGAGTCGCCCAGCCCGTCGAACAACTCAACCATCATGCTCGCGGATGCCTCGTACCCGTTCACCGTCCACCCGCCGGACACATCGGGGAGAAGCCGAATCGTGTCCTCCGGACTCGCGATCTCGACGGTGTCCACCTGCTCCGCCGGGACCGGCACCAGTAGCGGTCGCTCATCCACAACGTTGGTGCCCCGCCCAATGATCTCGACGAGTCCCCACAAGAAGAGCACGACCACCAAGGCGATGGCGATGTGGAACAGCTGCCTGGGTGTCATGCCGTCCCCGGCTGCTCGCGAGGCCGATACTTGAGGTGGGTCCGTTGCCGTCTCCGCCACAGCCGGATCACGGCCATCACGATCAACAACAAGGGGACACCCACGAGATTCCCGTACTTCGCGACGTCTCGAGCGAGGGCGCTCTCGAACACGAGTGGAGGCGGATTCCGGTCTTTCGATCGAATGGCGATGAGGCCGTCGTCCTGGGCCAGCCAATCGACGGCATTCTGCAGGAACGCGAGCCCCCCCGGTGAGCCGCGAAGGTAGCGGTCGCTGGCGAACTCGGCGTTCCCCACGACGACCAGCCGTCCCCGCAACTCGTCGCTCGCGCTGTCTCCGGCCGCGGGATTGACCAGAGCCGCCACGAGTCGGGTCGCCAGGCTGTCCTCCGGCCAGTCCCGCTGCGGCGCGACGAAGGTGCGCCCCGATTCCGCACCGGCCGCGCGGCTCGTCACGAACAACGGTGTGACCACACCGGGAGGTGCCTCCGCCGTGTCAATGGTACTGGACCACGGTAGCAGTACCGACTCGATATCCTGACTCACCGCCGACGCCCGCGTGCTCAGAGCCCGAATCCAGAAGGGATAGGAGACGATGATCTGCAGCCCCTGCGCAGCCGGCATCTGGACCCGCTCATTGGCTGCCAGGTCGTACACCATGTCCCCGCGGATGGAAACGCCGTACGGTGCCAGGATGCGGTTCCAGGCCACCGGGCGGGCCATGGCCATGAACCCTTGGGGTTGCCGCATCATGCCCGCCGCCATGACCAGCGTACCGCCGCCGTTCCGCAGAAACGTCTCGAATCGGCTCGCCTGCGAGTCGGAAAGGATGGGCGGAGTCCCGACGAGCACCACAGCGGCCAGTGAAGGCGGGAGCGGAAGCGTGTCCTCGAGCGAGAGCGTCCGCACCTCGTAGTTCTCTTCCAACCCTTGGCGCAGGGTCAAGTAGCTGATTCCCGGTTCGTCGCCCGACTGCTCCAGGATGCCGATGGCCGGCGTTTCGGTCCTCGTGAGCGAACGAACCTGGGACGCCAGACGGTACTCGAGATCATCGGTACGTTGGACGAAGGGGATGGTCTCCGTGCCGTCCGCGTACTGGAGGGCGAGCCCTAGGTACCCCTCCTTCACGGAGAGCTCGGATTCGCCGTACACATTGAACTGTACGGGGGGAATACCGAGGGACCGCGCTTCTTCCACCGCGTCCTCGTCCTGACCGGGATCGCGAACCACCACGCGCACTTTGCCGCCGCCAGCGGCCCGGAAGTCGCTCAGGAGATCCTCGATATCCCGTTTCACGAGCGAGATCTCTGGGGGCAACTCCCTCGAAACGAACAGTTTGAAGGTGAGGAGGTCGTCCACGTTCCCGAGGAGATCCTTGGTATAGCTCGAGAGGGTATAGGACTTCCCCGGCGTCAGATCCAAACGTCCACCGATCTGCCGCCCAAAGAGGGTCACCACCACCAGCACCGCGGTGATGAGCGCCGTACCAAGGCGAAGGCGACGGAGGGTGGCTCCCTTTGGTGCGAGTCGCCGGGTCATGAGGGCGAGGTAGGCCAAGGTCAGAAAGATGGCCGCCAGCGTCACGAAATAGATCGCGTCCCGCAGATCGATGACGCCCCGAGCGATGTTCTCGAAGTGAGACAGGACGCCGAGGTTGCGGGCAAGGGTGCCCAGGGCGGGTGGCAAGCCGACGAGGAGCGGGCTCAGGCCCACCAAGATCAGGGGGAACATCACAGCCACGCCGACGATATACGCGGTGATCTGGTTCTTTGTGATGCTCGAAGCCCAGATGCCGATCCCCGCGAGGCCCGCCGTCAGCAGCGCGCTCCCCACGTACTGCGCGACCACGATTCCCAACTGGAGGTCGGCCCCGAACGAGAGGCCGACGGGAACGGGGAAGGTGAGCGCCAGCGCAATCCATATGAAGAGCAACTGACCCAGATACTTGCCGAGGAGCAGCTCCAGCTCGGTGATGGGTTGCGCGAGGACGACTTCGAGGGTGCCGATGCGGGCATCCTCGGCAACTGCGCGCATCGTGACGGCGGGTACGAAGAACAGGAAGATCCAGGGGAGGAACTCCAGCATCGGCCGAAGCGTCGCCACCTGGATCAGATACGCCTGACGGAAAAACAAGAAGTTGCTGACCGCCAGGAACACGATGAGCAGAATGTAGCCGGTTGGATGGTCGAACAATGAGCGGAGCTCGCGCCGCGCAATCGTCCACAAGGGCTTCACGTTTCGCTCCCCTTCCCCGCATCCCGATCCCTGTCTTCCTTCGTGAGTTCACGAAAGAGGTCTTCCAGGCTGCGCGTCGCCTGGTGCAGCTCATACAGTGTCCAGCTTCGTTGCTTCGCCAACTCGTAGATGGCCGGCCGAACCTCGCGCGCCGCGTCCGCCATGAGGGACACCGCGACCCGTCCGTCATCTCGCGACCGCACCTCTTCGATGGATAGCACGCCGTCCAAGGTACGGAGCCCGTCCGCCACCCCGTCTCCCCGCGCTTCCACCGCCACCTGCACGGCACCCTCGGCCTGCGCGACCAGGATGTCCACCTGCCCGTCGGCGGCGATTCGGCCACGGTGGATCACCAGCAGTCTCGAGCACGTATGCTGTACCTCGGGAAGCACGTGCGTGGAGAGAATCACCGTGCGCTCACGCCCCAACTCGCTGATGAGGCGGCGGATCTCCACCCGTTGGTTCGGGTCCAGGCCTTCCGTGGGCTCGTCGAACACCAGGAGGTCCGGGCGGTGGAGGATCGCTTGCGCGAGCCCGACGCGTTGGCGGAACCCCTTCGACAACTCGAAGATTGGTCGATAGTACACCTCGGAGAGATTCGTGCGGGCAACCGCATCGTCCAGCGCACTCCGCCGCTCGGCTCCATGGAGGTCACGCAGGCGGGCGACGAACTCCAGGTACTCCGAGACCAGCATCTCGCTGTACAGGGGATTGTTCTCGGGGAGATATCCGATGCGCCGCTTGGCGTCCCGGGCTGCCTCGGCGAGCGGGACACCGTCCAGCTGGATGTCGCCGCCGTCTGGCTCGTAGTACTGGGTGATCATCCGCATCGTCGTGGTCTTCCCGGCCCCGTTGGGGCCGAGGAACCCCACGACCTGGCCGCGGTCGACGGTGAAGCTCACATCCGCCACCGCGGTCACGCCGTCGAACCGCTTGGAAACGTTATTCAGCGCGAGCAGGGTCATCCGCCTCTGAGCCCGAGATTACGGAAAAGAGATCCACATCGTGGCCAGGAATTCGCGATAGATTCTAACCAGGCGGCGCGCTTCCCTTCAAGCCCGGCGACAGTGTGGCCGCACTACCCTTGCATTCTGCATCCTTGCCGGTACTTTGCTACACAAAGTGCTTTGCTTGGGAATTTAGGGTCATGGAGGGCTCGTGACGATTCCGACGCATGAAGACCAGCAGCAGGCCAAGGAAACGCTCGCGTACATCCGTCGGACCATGGAGTCCGCCTCGACCTTCACGGCGGTCTCCGGTTGGGGACTCGCGGCCGTGGGCATCGTAGGGATGTTGGCGGCCTGGTTGGCCTGGAGTGGTGGAACTCCAAGTGATTTGCGCGTTTGGATCCCTGCCGCCGTCGTCTCCATCACCATCGCGATGGCGGCGAACGCCGCCAAGGCTCGCCGACTCGAGGTGCCCGTCTGGTCGGGAGCCGTACGCAAGATCGTGGGGGTCGTGACGCCCACCTTGGCAGCCGGGGCGCTCCTCACGTATGCCCTTCACGACCACGGAGTTGCGCAGCTTTTACCTGGCACATGGCTTGCGCTCTACGGCGCAGGCGTGAGTGCAGGAGGCACCTTCTCGATTCGCGCCATTCGCGCGATGGGGGTGGCGTTCCTGATTCTCGGCGCCGCGGCGCTGATCCGGCCCGATTTGGGGCTCCTGTGGTTGGGCGTCGGGTTCGGTGGCCTCCACCTGGGGGTTGGACTCGACATCGTGTGGAGACACGGTGGGTAGCTCGGTTACGGACGATCTCGACCGCCTGATTCACGAGCGAGTGCGCCTCGGCATCGTAGCGGCGCTCGCCGCGGATGAAAACCTGAGCTTCGGCGATCTCAAGACGATTCTGAACACGAGCGACGGGAACCTCAGCGTGCATGCGCGCAAGCTGGACGAAGCAGGCTACATCAAGGTCACCAAGGGCTTTACGGACAGAAAACCCAAGACCGAATACCGGCTGACCGCCAAGGGGCGGCGAGCGCTGGAGGCGTATCTCGATCAGATGGAGACTATCCTGAGCGTCGCGCGTGACGCATTGGAGAGGTCATGAGCGGGTTGCACGTCGGGATCATCATGGACGGCAACGGGCGGTGGGCGCGGGCGCAGGGATTGCCCCGGTGGCGGGGGCACGTCGCAGGCGTGGACAGTGTGCGGGACGTGGTCCGTGGGGCCCCAGATCTGGGAATCACCACCCTCACCCTCTACGCCTTCTCCAGCGACAACTGGAAACGACCCTCCGCCGAAGTGGGGCGGCTCTTTTGGCTGCTGCGGGAGTATTGCCGCCGCGAATGCGCCGAATTGCTCGAGAACGGCGTTCGCGTCACCCACCTGGGCCGGCGAGACCGCATTCCCAAGGCCGCGCTCAGGGCGCTGGAAGAGGTTGAGCGCGCGACGGCTCGGGGCACGCGCTTACACTTGCGTCTCGCCATCGACTACGGCTCGCGGTGGGCGATCATCCACGCCACGCAGACCATCGGGCGCTGGGTGGCACAAGGCCGGCTGGATCCGACCGACATCACCCCCGAGGTCGTGCGCCGGCATGTGGCCGGAGGCACACCCGATCCGGACCTCCTGATCCGCACAGCCGGCGAGCAACGGCTCTCCGATTTCCTGCTCTGGGAAGCGGCGTACGCCGAGCTCTACTTCACGTCGGTGCTATGGCCGGACTTTCGCAAAGCAGATCTCGCCGTCGCCCTGTCGGACTTCCACCGGCGGGAGCGCCGCTTTGGCGGAATCGGCCAACCCCGGACTCAGAGAGCGGCGAGCTGAGCGAATTCCGAACGCCCACTGCTGAACGGTGAATCTCGAATGACGACGGAGGAGTGAGAACGCCCTAGCCCGTCCGAGGCTCGAGGCCCAAGGCTCAACGTCCAACATTGGACATTCAACCTTCGGCCCTCTGCCCTCTGCCTTCTGCCCTCTGCCTTCTGCCCTCTGCCTTCTGCCCTCTGCCTTCTGCCTTCTGCCCTCTGCCTTCTGCCCTCTGCCTTCAGTTGTCTCTTCCCGCCTCTCGCTTCTACATTCAGCATTCCGTACTGACCCTTCGTCATTCCAGGAGCCCGTCCATGCGTGCCGCCGCCACGTGCGCCGTTGTCCTCGCGACACTCAGCATCACGAATGCCTATGCCCAAGCCCCGACAGCCTCACCAGGGGTCAGGTACGACCGGCTACTCATCCGGAACGCACTCGTCATCGACGGGGTGGGGAATCCGACCCGCGGGCCGTACGATGTGTTGATCGAGGGGTCGAGGATCGCGGAGATGAGACGTCACGACCCTCAGCGCTCCGTAGAGGCGGACCGCATAATCGACGCCTCTGGGATGTATCTGATGCCCGGCATCGTGGATCTCCACGGGCACATCATGTTCAGTCGCAACCGTGAGCCGCTTCCCAAGGACTACGTCTACAAGCTCTGGCTGGCACACGGGATCACCACGATCCGCGACCCCGGCTCCGGAGAGGGCATCGACACCATCGTGCAGCACGCCCGTCTCTCGGCAGAGAACAGCTTGGCGGCTCCCACTATCGTGCCCTACGCCGTTCCCCGTGGCAGTACGCCGGAGGAGGCGCGGCAATCCGTGCGGACGCTGCACGCGAAGGGCGCGCGGGGCCTCAAGGTCTTCGTCCTCGACCCGGACGTCTGGGAGGCCGTGGCCGACGAGGCGCGTCAACTCGGGTTGCCTATCGCCACCGACATGAAGATCCAGGAGATGGATGCGCTCGATGCCGCGCGTCTCGGCGTCCGGACCATCGAGCACTGGTACGGTATCCCCGACGCCGCGATTCCCGGGCCTCAGCACTTCCCGCCCGACTACAACTACGACAACGAGCTCGACCGATTCCGCTGGGCGGGTGATCTCTGGCGGCAAGCCGATCCCGCCCTGCTGTCCGCGACCCTCGACTCCATGCTGGCGCACGACGTGACTTGGGATCCGACATTCGCCGTGTATGAGGCGAACCGCGATCTCACACGTGCCCAGAACTTGCCGTGGTTCGAGGAGTACGCGATGCCCAACGTGCTGGCCTTCTTCGAACCCGACCCCTCGCGCCACGGATCGTACCATTTCGATTGGACCACAAACGACGAGGTCAGGTGGCGTGACAATTATCGCATCTGGATGAAATGGGTGCGGGAATACGCCGCCCGGGGTGGAACGGTCACCGTGGGATCCGACGCCGGGTTCATCTACCACCTCTATGGATTCGGAACCGTCCGGGAGCTCGAAATGCACAGTGAGGCGGGCTTCCATCCACTCGAGGTGATACAACATGCCACCTCCAACGGCGCACGAGCGCTGGACCTGGAACGAACTGGGGTGGTGCGCCCGGGTTACGAGGCCGACGTCATCGTCGTCGACGGCAACCCGCTCCACAATCTGAAGGTCCTCTACGGAACAGGCGTCCAGGTCGTCGAGGATGGAGTAGTCGTGCGCCGCGGTGGCGTTCGCTACACGATCAAGGACGGTATCGTCTTCGACGCACCGGCGCTCCTCGCCGACGTCCGGCGGATGGTGCAGAACGCCCAACAGGCAACGTCAGCACCGTGAAGCGGGCGGAACAGCGAGCAGATTGCAGAACGCGGGCGGCAGAACACAGAATGACCGGGAAGCGACCGGCGGCCTGCTGGCTCATGGCGGCCCTTGGAGGCGCCCTGTTCGCCGGAACCGGGCCCATGGGGCCTGCGGGACAGGAAGCGCACGAGCCTCCCCACCGGTTGTGCACTCTCCATTCAGCGACCCGCGATCGGCCCACCCCAGCCGTCTCCTGGCTCCCCGCCGAACCCGCGCAGGGGGCGGCGGTGATGATTGTCGTGCATCCCGATACCGGGGGAAGCCGGCCCGAGCCCATCGACTCCGTCGTGGGCATGCTCGCGGGTCAGCCGCTCCACTTCGAGCGCGGGCCCAACGGCCGCTTCTGGGCGTTGAGCGGCATCCCCATCGACAGTCGCGAGTCACTTCCCCTCACGATGACGGTGATGCGGAGTGAGGCAGACGGGGAACACGTCTTTCTTTCGATGCCCGTCAGGCGGGTCGAGTTCCCGATGGAGAGCCTACGCGTCGACCCGCGCTTCACTCGACCGCCCGACTCGGCCCTCGCCGCACGCATTGCCGCCGAGCGCGCCCAGGCCCGCGAAGTCTCCAGGAACACCCATCGCACACCTCGTTTGTGGCGCGGCGCATTTCGCAGACCGGTCCCCGACCGCATCACGAGCCCTTACGGCATGGGACGGGAGTTCAATGGCGAGCTCCGGAGTCGTCACATGGGGGTGGATCTGGACGCCGATGCCGGAGATCCTGTGGGGGCGACGAACCGCGGGGTGGTGGCCCTGACAGGAGACTTCTACTACGCGGGCCGGGTCGTCTACCTCGATCACGGGGCTGGACTGGTCTCAGTCTACATGCACCTGAGCGCCATCGACGTTGCCCCGCGTGACACGGTCGAGGCTGGCCATGTCATCGGCCGAGTGGGCGCCACGGGCCGCGTCACCGGCCCCCACCTCCATTGGACGGCGCGATACGGGACGGTGACCATCGATCCGTTGACGTTGCTGGAGTTGACACCCGACGAGATAGAGGACTAGACACGCGAGGTGGGAGAGGAGAAGGGGAGGCGCAGGTGCTCGCAAGACCTATCCCGCCTATCCCGCCTATCCCGCCTATCCCGCCGGGAATGCGGTCGGGGAGCGGACGTCAGCAAGAATCGGGTCGCGCGGGCGATCCCCAGACCGCATGTTCCCTCTGCCAAACGAACCGCAGAGGCGGACCCATGACCGCGACGTTGACCCACCAAGTAGCGAGATCGACCATGCAGACGCGCGCCTCGGAGGCCGGGCACGGGCGTATCGTGATGGACCAGATCAAAGACTACGCTCGCATCGAGCAGGCAATCGCGTATCTGGATGCGCATTATCGAGAACAGCCCCTGCTCACCGACGTCGCCCGCGCCGTCGGCCTGAGCGAATACCACTTCCAACGGCTCTTCCGCCGATGGGCGGGAGTGAGTCCCAAGCGGTTCCTGCAGTTTCTCACAGTCGAGCACGCAAAAGCAGCCATGCGGGAAGGTCAGTCGGTGCTCCACGCGGCGCTCGACGCCGGGCTATCCGGTCCCGGCCGCCTCCACGACCATTTCATCTCGCTGGAAGCAGTCACCCCAGGAGAATTTCGCCGCCGCGGTCGCGAGCTCACCATCGTGTACGGCGTGCATCCATCGGCGTTCGGATATTGCTTCATCGCATCCACTGACCGGGGGCTCTGCTGGCTCGAGTTCCTGAAAAGCGCGGACGACGGTGAACCCATCGAGCGTCTCGCGAGGACATGGAGCGAAGCGTCCCTCGTCCGCGACGAGCGTGCCACCACCCAACTCGCCGCACGGATCTTCGATCAGCCGCGGGATGCGTCCACCCCCATGCCCCTCGCTGTACAGGGGACGAACTTCCAGATCCAGGTCTGGCGCGCGCTGCTGCGCATTCCCGCGGGAACGTGCGCGTCCTACCAGGCAATCGCGAGGTCGCTGGGTCGGGAGGGCGCCGAACGCGCCGTCGGCCGCGCCGTCGGCCAAAACCCCGTGGCATTCCTGATTCCCTGCCACCGAGTCATCCGCAGCACGGGCGTGTTCGGGGCCTACCGGTGGGGCCCCGCCCGCAAGAAGGCGATGCTCGGATGGGAGGCCGCGCGCCATCTAGCGGCAGCTTCCTGAGCGAGGTCTCCGCCAGCACGAACGATCGGCGAACACTCCCGCAACGTGGGTGGTGGACTTGGGCTCGCGGCCCACCGGAGGCCATGCCGCTCGAACCATCTCGGGACTCTCGGTGTTCCCTGTATTGGGTTACCTTGGGGTGGTTCATTGGAGGTCGGGAGTCATGCAGCGCGTGGACACCCTCGCTCAGACGATCAAAGACGCCCTCGCCAGCCGCTACGAGATCAAGCGCCCAATCGGCCGCGGCGGGATGGCCACCGTGTACCTGGCGGAGGAGCGCCGTCCCTCTCGCAAGGTCGCGGTGAAAGTACTCGATCCGGACCTGTCGGACCGGCTGGGGCGAGGACGTTTTCTCCGCGAGGTCGAAATCGTCTCCAACCTCACGCATCCGCACATCGTTCCGGTGTTCTCCGCGGGGGAAGTCGAGGGATTGCTCTACTACGTGATGCCGTACATCGAAGGGCAGTCGCTGCGCCAGCGGCTTCTGCGGGATGGCCAGCTGCCACTCGGAGATGCGCTCCACATCGCGCTCGACGTAGCCGACGCCCTCGAGTATGCTCATGCCCGCTCGGTTGTGCACCGCGACATCAAGCCCGAGAACATCCTCCTCTCCAGCGACCACGCGCTGGTCGCCGACTTCGGGATAGCCAGAGCCGTGAGCGCCGCGTCGGAACATAAGCTCACCATCGCTGGCCTTCCCATCGGAACCCCGGGATACATGAGTCCGGAACAGGCAACGGGTAGCGCGGAGATCGACGCCCGCACCGACACCTACAGTCTGGCCTGCGTGCTTCACGAGACGCTCTACGGCGAGCCGCCAGTACCTGGCACCCGTGACACGCAAGCCGCCGTCCGTCGCCGACGCGCCAGCCGTAAGACGCCAAGCCCGGCCGACACGGTTCCCGAGACGGTGGAAACCGCTGTCGCGAAGGCTCTGGCCTGGGATCCGGGCGAGCGCTATCGCACCACGGCAGAATTCGCACGCGCGCTGACCGGAACGGGTGAGACCACACCGCATTCCGCGCACGTCCACACGCCGACACCTCCACGACAGATACCACCGAAGTCCATCGCGGTTTTACCCTTCGCGAGTCTGAGTTCTGATCCGGACAACGAGTATTTCGCCGACGGCATCACCGACGAGATCATCACTCACCTCTCGAAGATCAGCGATCTGAAGGTCACCTCCCGAACCTCGGTCATGCGCTACAAGACGACCGATCGCAGTCTGCGAGAGATTGGGGCGGAGCTGGGCGTGGCAACCGTGTTGGAGGGAAGCGTCCGCCGTGCCGGGAATCGCGTACGGATCACCGCTCAGCTGGTCGAGGTCGACACGGACGCGCACCGGTGGGCCGAGACGTACGACCGCGATCTCACCGACATCTTCGAGATCCAAGGTGATGTGGCCAGCAAGATCGCCAGCGCCTTGCGCGCCACGTTATCGCCGACCGAGCAGGCCCGCATCGAGAAGAAGCCCACGGAACATCTCGAGGCGTACAACATCTACCTCCGCGGCCTCTATTACTTCAACCGGTTCACCATCGACTCGGCCCTGAAGGCACTGCGCTGCTTCGAGCAAGCCATCGAGCTCGATGGCGACTTCGCGCTGGCGTACGTCGGTCTCGCAAGGGTCTACCTATCGGCGGGCATCGGCACCGGGCCCATCCATCCCAGCGAGGCATTCCGCAGCGCGAAGGAAGCAGCAGAACGGGCGCTCGAGCTGGACGACACGCTCCAGGAACCTCACGGTGTTGTCGGCGCCGTGCACACCTGGTGGACCTGGGATTGGGACGCCGCCGAGGCCGCGTTCGTACGAGCCAATAGCTGCTGCGGGGAGTGCGAGAAGGCTCACCTGGATCTGGCCTTCAATCTCGCCGCACGCGGCCGGCACGAGGACGGGGTCCTCCAAGCCAAGAAGGCACTGGAGCTCGACCCGGTCTCGCTCATCACCAACACGCACCTCGCCCTCCAGTATTACTGGTGGCGGCGATTCGATCGCGCGACCGACCAGCTCCAGAGAACCCTCGACCTCGACGCGAGGTTCGCGCCTGCCGTGAGCCTGCTGGGCTGGATCCGGCTCCTCACAGGTGCGCCCGAAGAGGCCGTGGGCGCCTTCGACCGGGCACTCCGCCACGCGGGACAGACCTCAGCGCTCCTGGCAGCCCTGGGCTGCGGACAGGCGGGAGCCGGCCGGACCGCCGAGGCTCGCGCCACCTTGCAACTCCTCACGGAGCCGTCCCCGGAGCAGTATGTCTCTCCGCGGGACGTGGCTTTGGTCCACTCGTGGCTGGGAGAGAAGGAGCAGGCGCTGGAATGGCTCGAGCGCGCCACCGAGGAGCGCGCGCCCTGGATGAGCTTCCTCAACGTAGATCCCGTTTGGGACACCATACGGTCCGCTCCGCGCTTCACGGCTCTGGTGGAGAGGATCTTGCCGAGCTGATCTCACGCAGTACCGGTTCTAGAACTTCCCATGCGGTTTCCGCCATACGCCGATGACCCTGTGCCGTCGGGTGAATTCCGTCCTCTTGGTTGAGCTCCGGCACGCCGGCCACTCCTTGCAACAAGAACGTGATGAGCGTCGCGTCGTTGTCGTCGGCGACGTCGACGAACACTTGGCGAAACGCGTAGGTGTACCGATCGCCGAGGTTGGGCGGCGCTTCCATACCGGCGATCACGACCCGGGCATCGGGATGGGCGCGCTTAGTCCGATCGATGATCTCCTGGAGGTTCGCTCGAAGGGCGTCGGGCGGCTGCCCCCGCAACCCGTCGTTTGCCCCGAGCTCCATTACCAGCACGGCCACCGGCTCTTTCAACAGCCAGTCGATCCGTCGCAGTCCGCCGGCGGACGTCTCACCGCTCACGCCGGCATTGAGGACCCGGTATCGCAGGCCGACCGAGTCGATTTTCTCCTGCACGAGGGCGGGGAAGGCTCGATCGCCACCCACCCCTAGCCCCGCCGTGAGGCTCGTACCGAGAAACAGCAGCACGGGTACCTCGCCGGCTTCGGAGGTAACCTCTCGCGTCGCCGGGCGTGCGACTTCCCGCCGTTCCGGCGGTGCGTCGCAGCCGAGCAGCACCGCTGCCATCACCCAGAGTATCTTGCGATTCATGATGGTCATCGCGGAAAACCTCGAACAAACATACATGAGCGGAGGGCGGCCTCTGACCGTGCTCCGTGACGTTTCCCTCACCGTCGAGCCCCAGGGGTTCGTGGCGATCGTCGGTCCGTCGGGCAGTGGGAAGACCACGCTGCTGGGACTGCTGGCGGGGTTAGAGCGACCGACCGTCGGCTCGGTCCGCCTCGCCGGCACCGATCTGAATGCGTTGACCGAAGACCAGCGAGCCCGGTTTCGGGCGGAGTTCGTAGGCTTCGTCTTTCAGACGTTCCAGCTGATCCCCACGCTCACGGCGTTGGAAAACGTGTTGGTGCCCATCGAGCTCCGGCGACTGCACGAGCCTTCGTTCGACGGTGCCGAACCCGAGCGCCGCGCGCTGGATCTACTCGACCGTGTGGGACTGGCGGACCGCACACATCACTACCCCACCCAACTCTCGGGAGGCGAGCAGCAACGCGTGGCCCTCGCCCGGGCCTTTGCCAACGCGCCCAAGATTCTCTTTGCCGATGAGCCCACCGGTAACCTCGACGCCGCCACTGGGCACACGGTGATCGATCTCCTCGAGGCCCTCAACGGTGAAGCCGAGACCACCCTCGTGCTGGTCACGCACGACCCTGAACTCGCCGCCCGAGCACGGCGCGTGGTGCGCCTCTCCGAGGGACGGCTCGTTCCCGACACCGTTCGCATCGGCCGGTGAAGATCCCCTACGTCGTCCGCCTGGCCCTCCGGGAGCTCCGGGCCAGCCGAAGGCGGGTGGGCGTCTACATGGGATCCATCACCCTCGGGGTCGCTGCCCTCGTGTCCATCAACTCGTTCCGCGTGAACGTCGCGTCGTCCATTCACGGCCAATCCCGGATGCTCCTGGGCGCGGATCTCGAGCTTCGAGCCAGACAACCGTTCCCGAGCCCGGTCCGCGCGGTAATCGACTCCGTCGCTCGGGAGGGTACGCCCGTTTCGGAAATCACGAGCCTCGCCTCGATGGCGCTGGCTTTGCGGAGCGGCCTGACCCGCCTCGTGGACATCCGGGCAGTACGCGGTCGCTACCCATTCTACGGCGCCGTCGAGACGGCTCCGGCAAACCGCTGGCAGCTCCTTCAGACGGGCCATAACACCCTCGTCGACTCGACCGTGCTGATCCAGCTCGACGTCACCGTCGGCGATACCCTGGCAATCGGCGAGTCGCGTTTCGTGGTTATCGGTGCGTTGACACGGGTGCCCGGCGAAATGGGTCTCCGGGCCGCCATCGGTCCGAGAGTCTACATCCCGGCACGCTATCTGGACGAGACCGGTCTGCTGCGGTTTGGCAGCCGTGCTCGATACGCCACATTGCTCGCGATGGAGGACCAGCATCGCGACGCATTCCTCGAACGTCATCGCGAACTCCTCAGGAGTCACTCCGTCCGCATCGACACGGCGACGGAGCGAGAGGAAGATCTGACCCAGTCGCTCAGCCTGTTGGCACGCTACCTCGGACTGGTCGGGTTGATCGCACTCCTCCTCGGGGGCATCGGGGTGGCCAGCGCGGTGCATGTGTTCGTCAAGGGGAAGCTCGACACGATCGCGGTCTTCCGCTGCCTGGGCGCGACCCAGCGAACCATGTTCACGGTATACCTCCTACAGGCTGTGCTCTTGGGTTTCATCGGAGCGGCCGTGGGGGTCGCCCTGGGCGCGGGCGTCCAGACCTTCCTACCGACGCTCTTCGCCGACTTCCTTCCGTTGGAGGTGGGACGTGCCCTCGAATGGCGTTCAGCCCTCGCGGGTCTCGGCATCGGCGTGTGGGTGGCCGTCATCTTCGCACTCCACCCACTCCTGACAGTGCGCAACGTCCCTCCCCTCAAGGCCCTGCGAAGCGAGTACGAACGCCATCGTCGGCGGGACTTCCCGTCCTACCTCACCTATGTCGCACTCTTCGCCAGCATCGCGTGGTTGAGTAGCTGGCAGGCTCCCAATCGTAGTATTGGCCTCGGCTTCACCGCCGCCGTGATCGTGACCACGCTCGTGCTGTGGGGCGTCGCATTCCTGGCGGCGCAGACGATACGTCGGATGGTGCCGCGGTCGGCCCCCTTCTCGTTGCGCCAGGGAGTAAGCAATCTCTTCCGGCCGCACAACCAAACGGTAGCCGTGACGCTGGCGGTGGGTTTCGGGGTGTTTCTGTTGGCGACCCTCTACGTCGTCCAGTGGAACCTCCTCCAGCGACTCCGCATCACGTCCTATCCGGAGCGGCCCAATCTGTTTCTGTTCGACATACAGCGGGATCAACGGACCGGCGTTGAGACATTGCTCCGCGAACGCGGCCTGCCAATCCTCGACATCACACCGATCGTCACGGCTCGCCTGGCCGATGTGAAGGGGCGGACGGTGGACGAGCTGCGGCGAGATACGACCGAAGACCGCAGCCGTTGGCCCCTCACGCGCGAGTATCGCAACACATATCGAGACACGCTCGTTGCATCCGAGGAGCTGGTCGCGGGAACATGGTGGAGCGACAGACCGCGCGCGCCGCCGTCGCGCCGCGCGGACGAAGCGTATTCGTTGCCCCGAATCTCCGTCGAGGAAGACATCGCCCAGGAACTGCGGGTTGGCGTCGGTGATCGTATCACGTGGAACGTGCAGGGGCGACTCATCGAAACCGTCGTGGCAAGCATTCGCCGCGTGGATTGGGCGCGGTTCGAGACGAATTTCTTCGTCGTCTTCGAGCCGGGGATCTTGGAGGACGCTCCCCAGAGCTTCGTCACGCTCACTCGGGCGGACGACGCTCGCGTCCGAGCGGAGGTGCAGCGGGACATCATCATGCAAAATCCCAACATCGCCGCCCTCGACCTCACGTTGGTGCAGGATACCATGGACCGAGTGCTGGGAAGCGTGGCGTTGGCCATCCGCTTCATGGCCCTATTCAGCCTGCTGAGCGGTGCCTTCGTGCTGGTGGGAGCCATCGCCACATCGCAGTTTCAGCGCATGAGGGAGAGTGCATTGCTCAAGACACTGGGAGCGCGGAGCTGGCTCATCACGCAGATCCTCGTGACCGAGTACTTCACCTTGGGCACGCTTGCCGCGTTCACCGGCGTGTCGCTTGCGACCGTGGCCGGATGGGCTCTGACTCGCTACTTCTTCGAGCTCACTTTCCGACTCCCGACACTCTCGTTGGTGGGCGTGTGGCTCCTCGCGGCAGCCCTCACCACCACCATCGGAATGCTCGGAAGCCGAGAGGTGGTGCGTAAGGCACCGCTGGTCGTGTTGCGGGATATGGGGGAGTAGGGCGTCCTAGCCACCACCGCCCGGCACCACCGCCACGATCCGCAGCGGCCCCCCACTTCCTCCCTTGATCTTCATGGGGAGCGCAATGACGTAAGCTCCCACCGCAGGAAGCTCGTCCAAATGTGCGACATTCTCGAAAACGGGGATGTTGGCGGCGAACAGGATTTGGTGCGTATCGAACGTCGTCGACTGCCCGTAATCGATGCTCGGCGTATCGATGCCGACGGCGTCGACACGCCGTTCCGCCACCAGCCATCGCGCCGCGTCGGGGTCGAGCCCGGGAAAGTGCAACAACGGTATCGCGTCGTCACCCCGCGCTCCGGTGCCGAGGTAGTGGGCGGCTTCGGGCCACCGACTGCCCCAGCCGGTTCGGAGCAGCACGATGGCTCCATCGGGAATGGAGCCGTGCTCCGCCTCGAGAGCTTGGAGATCGCCAACGGCTACCTGGTAGTCCCGATCCGCTGCCCCAGTCACATCCACAACAAGCGCCGGTCCCACGAACCGTTCCAGCGGGATCTCGTCCGTCGTGTGCCGTCCTTCCGCGAAGTGAATCGGCGCATCGAGGTGCGTGCCTCCGTGCTCGGCAGCCTGGAAGTTGTTGGCGGCGTAGTAGTATCCCTGCGGGGTAACGCCGGCGGCGACCGTCTCCAGCGCGAAGGGCTCTGCCGTGGGCCAGTAGATCGTGGCGCTGTCGAACGAATAGGTGAGATCGATCCAGGCTGCCGGGTCATCGAACAGCCGTGCGACCGCATCGTCATTCGCCCGGCATCCGAGCAGACTCGCGACTACGAGGAGATGAATAACGAGAGGTGACCTGCCATCTGCCATCTGCATTGTGCCCTTCTGTCTTTGCCTTTGCCCTCTGCCCTCTGCCCTCTGCCCTCCTCTCACCTCCACTCCTCGTCTCCGACGGCGCTCCATTGATCGTCATCATCCCACCGCGCCTTCCATCGACCCTCTTCCTTGACCCTCCGTGGCTTCTCGACTCCGATGCGATCCGGCCGTCGGTCGGGCGCCCGCTGGACGGATTTCGACACGCCGGTCCAACCACAGCCCAAGCACCAGCGTCGCTGGAGCCGCAGCACCCGCATGGGCCGTGGCGAAACGAGCGGGAAGGTAGAGTCTGAACAGCGAGGACATTGCGCACGCATCGGAACGAGCAACCACACGATACCCAGGACCAACGCAACGCGTAAGCAGACGGTCGAGAAGAGCACGATGGCGATGACGACGGACAGATCCATGAGGACCCAAAGCTTGCGGTCTCCAGGAGGCACGTCAAGCGCACGGGGCTCCTTGCGCCTTCAACCACCGTCATGCCCTGGCGTTCCTCCTGCCCACACCTTTGATTTCGAAGAATGAGTGACACTCCAAAGAAGCTCGTCGTGGTGGGCGACCGGATCCTCGTGAGCCCGGAGGAGGGCGAGGAACGCACGTCCGTCGGCCTATACCTGCCACCGACCGCCGTCGACCGGCAAGCCGTCCAGGGCGGCCGGATCGTGGCGACGGGTCCCGGTACGCCCATTTCCCCGCCCACCGAGCTCGACGATGAGCCGTGGAAGGTCCCCGCGGGCGAAGCTCGGTTCGTCCCCATGCAGGCCAGAGTCGGCGACTACGCACTCTTCTTCCGCAAGGCCGCCGTCGAGATCACGTTCGAGACGAAGCGCTACCTGGTGGTTCCGCAAGCCGCCATTCTCGTGCTTGTCCGGTCGGAGTCCCCCCTCGACGATCTCTGACCTGTCCTCGTCGAGCTCCTCATGCTCCGCCCGCCTGCTTCGAACCCACTCTCACCACCGGTCCGCCCCCGGTACCCGTGGCTGCCCGTGAGTGACGGCTCGCTCGAGATTCCTTACAGACCGCGGGAGACGTAGTTACCGGTGTCGTGGTCGCTGGTTCTCCTTCTCGCCGTACTGCTCGCTGCACTCACCTGGTTCCTCCGCCGCCCGACGGATCAGGTCCCCGAGGATCCGTCCCCCAACGACGATGACGATATCGATTACGATGTGCTCGGCGGCGCGGAAGCCGAGCTGCAGGATCTGGACGTCCAGACTTCGCCGGACGAGGCGGAGGGAGAGCTGCCGGATTGGGGGCCCGGGGCCCCGAAGCGCTGAGGGGTTAGCCCAACTCTACGACGCCATTCCGAGTAACTCGGTGAGACACGAGGGGGGCGGCGGGTGACGGCGATTCCGAGACGATTTCCACGGCAGCGCGCAGCGCGTCCACCCCTCTTCGTGCCGTTTCCTCGTCGGCAGCCAGCACGCGCGCGAGAGGTTGTCCCTCCTCGATGCGATCACCGGGCTTGGCATCGATGACGAAACCCACGCGGTGATCGACCTCGTCATCCATGGTCCGGCGGCCTCCACCCATGGAGATGATCGCCTTCCCGATGGTTCTTGGCTCGACGCGCGCGACATACCCGCCCATCGGCGCCTGGTACGGTCGCTCAACCGGCGCACGAGGCAGTAAGCCAGGGTCATCGACGACCTTCGGGTCTCCACCCTGTGCTTCGATGAGTTCCCGGAACTTCTCCGCCGCTTGGCCCGACGCGATGGCTTCCTCGAGGCGCGCCCGGGCAGGTTCCCGATGCGACGACAAGCTCGCGAGAAGCAACATCTCGACGCCGAGGGCGTAGGTCACCTCCATGAGGTCTACGGGTCCCTCACCCCGAAGTGCCCGGATCGCCTCCTCGGTCTCCACGGCGTTTCCGCAAGCCCGACCGAGCGGCCGATCCATGGCCGTGACCAAAGCGACGGTGGGACATCCACGCTCTTCCCCCAGCGCGATCATGGTGCGAGCGAGGGCCAGGCCCTGGCTGAGGTCGGGTAAGAACGCTCCACTTCCCCGTTTCACGTCGAGCACCAGACCGTTCAGCCCTTCGGCGAGCTTCTTGGACATGATGCTCGCAGCGATGAGAGGAATCACATCGACCGTTGCCGTGGCATCCCGCAACGCGTAGAGCTTTCGGTCCGCCGGCACGATCTCCGGCGTCTGCCCCAGCATCGCCACGCCACGTTCCTTCACCAGCCGGCATGCTTCATCCAGCGACAGCGCCGTACGGAACCCGGGGATCGCTTCCAGCTTGTCGAGGGTACCTCCAGTGTGGCCGAGCCCTCGCCCCGACATCATGGGAACGGCGATGCCGCAGCTGGCCGCCAGCGGGGCCAGGACCAACGACACCTTGTCACCAACGCCACCCGTCGAGTGCTTGTCGATGCGAGGAACGGGAAACCCGCCAAAATCCAGGCGGGCGCCCGACGCGATCATGGCATCGGTGAGGGCGGCCAACTCTTCCGCCGTCATGCCGTTCAGGAAGACCGCCATGAGGAGAGCAGCCATCTGATAATCCGGCACGCGTCCTGCTGTGTAGTCGGCGATCAGCCCCGCCCACTCTTCCGGCGAGAGGCTGCCGCCGTCGCGCTTGCGCTCGATCAAGCTGGTCACCAGCATCTACCGCGGCCTTCCGTCCTCGGTGGCGCCGCCTACGAGTAGGTCGTTCATGCGCATTTTTGTCGTGACCCTGTTCTCCTGGATGTTCACTGCCGCGGCTGCGGCCCAATCGGTCGAGGGTGAGCTTGCGGCCGGCGACAGCCTGACCGAAGCCTTGAATCCGGCAGAGGCCCTCGAACACTACCGCAAGGCGTTCCAGCTGGATCAGTCAAACTATGAGATTCTCTGGAAGTTCGCGCGGGCCCAAATCGACGTGGCGAAGCAGCTCGAGGGCAAGGAGTATCGGGACCAGCGCGATAGCCTCTTTTGGGTTGCGAGTCTCTACGCCGACTCGGCGAGCAAGACCGATCCGGCCGACCCGGCTGGACACTTCATGCGGGCCCAGGCCCTCGGCCGGCTCTCACGCGAGCGGGGCGGACAGGAACGCGTCCGGTACGGCAGGCAGATCTACGACGCAGCTGCCCGGGTTCTGGAGCTGGACCCCGACCACGACGGTGCCCATCATGTCCTCGGGGCCTGGCATGCCGAGGTGATGCGGTTGTCGGGAATCGCGCGTTTCTTCGCTAAGGCATTCTTGGGAGGCGGATACCTGAGTCGCGCCAGTTGGGACTCGGCGGTCGTGCACCTCGAACTGGCGGTGAGCGGCGCTCCTGACTACATCTACCACCGCCTCGAGCTCGCGGAGATCTACATCGACTTCGAGCGGTACGCGGATGCGAGATTCCAGCTCGACCGAATAACAGAGCTGCCTCCCACCAGCGACGTCCGCGATCGCCATTACAAGCAGGAGGCAGTGCGTCTCCTCGAAGACGTGCGAGGCAAGCTCTGACCGCTAGCGGCGCCCCTTGAGGCGCCGTCGCAGCCGACGGCGCTGCACCCGGAGCTCTCGACCAGCGTCATCCCGCACATCGTCGAACCGCTCTCGGGCATCCTCGCTCAGATCGTGGATCCGTTCTCTGATGCGGCGGCGAGTCACCTCGCCTGGTTCGGGCGCCAATACCAACGCGATGCCCGCCCCGAGAAAGGCACCGATCAACAGCCCGCCGAAAAACCCCAACGCGCTTCCGACAGCATCCTCTTCGACCAGCTCTGGGAACTCTTCGAGTTCGTCTTCTTCCTGCTCTTCTTCTTCGACGAGATCGATATCGCGCTTGCGTCTCATGGGTTGACTCCTTGTCATGCAGTTCATGATAGCCCCTTGACGCTTCTCCGTCGAGCCTGTCAACTTGACAGCCGCACCTAGGAGAGAGGGGCATGACACATGGAAGAGACGCCGTCGGCGGAGGAGCCAACCGTCGAGCAGTTACAGGCCCGGGTTGGCGAGCTTGAGCAAGAGCGCCGTAATCTCCTGGTCGTCGTCGAGATCCTGCAGGAGATCTCCGGGTCGCTCCACTTCGTCGACGTGTTGCAGGGGATTACCAGGAAACTGGGTGAGACGTTCGGGCTCGACCGCTGCTCCATCCTGCTGGTCGAGCGGGGTGCGAATGCCGCGCGACTGGTGGCGTCGTACGAAGATCCTACCGTGCGGAACTACCTGGTTAACCTCGAACGCTACCCCGAGCTTCGCCGTGCGCTGCGGTCTGGGGAAACGGTCTTCATTCCCGATGCCCAGGCCGACCCACAGTTCAAGCACGTGTGGGGTTTGTTCCAGAACCGCAGAGTGAAGTCCATCACCGTCGTCCCCATCACGTGGCGTGGCACAGCCATCGGCGCGATCTTCTTGCGTACGTTTCGCGACGGCCCGGCGTTTTCTGAGTCCGATGTCCACTTCACGCAGGTGGTCGCAAGCATCGCGGCGAAGGCCCTACGAAACGCCTACCGCTACGACCGACTTCTCAGGCGGCGCACGGCCGGGGACGAGCTCCGCGAGGATGATCTCCGACGGGCCGCCCTCGTAGCTTTTCTCCGACGACTCCTGGACCACTTCGACCGCGACGGGGCCGCCTGGAGCGAGGATCTCCTCTCCCGAACCACCGAAGACGAGTTGGACCGTCTCGCGGAGATCGCGATGACCGTCCTGGGCAAGGAAGCAAAGTCCCGGTGACAGCTCCGGGTGTGCGATTTGCCCTTGCTCCCCTCCGCGGCAGTGCCTAAGTTCTTGTGTTCGAGAAACCTAGGTGATGATGAACACGGATCTCACGCAAGACGGACTCCTGAGCATCGGGCACCAGGCTCTCCATCGCTGGCGGCAGACCCTCGAGCGAAACCTCGGTGAGAATGCTCCGGCTTGCCTTCAGGAAATCGGCGCGGCCGCCGGCGAAGAGATCTACGCCGCTTTCCACCAGTGGCTGCCGAGCCACACGGGGCTGAGCGATCCTGGGGAGCTGGACGCGGAGAAGTTCGGCGAGGTCCTCTCCGCCTTCTTTGCCCAGTTGGGCTGGGGCGAGCTTGTCGTGGAGCGTCTGGGATTGGGCGGTTTGGTGATCACCACCACCGATTGGGCGGAGGCTGAGCCCGAGGCCGGCGTGGCATATCCTTGCTGTTTCTTCTCGTCGGGCCTCTTTGCCGATCTACTCTCTCGTCTGGCTGGCGCCCCCCTGGCCATCATGGAGGTGGAGTGTCGATCCCGGAACGACCCCGAATGTCGCTTCTTCGCGGGCGCGCCGGCCACCTTAGAGGCCGCCTATCAGGCGATCAGTTCCGGGCAGGACTACCGGGCGGTCTTCGAGAGCTAGCGTAGCAGAAGCGCTATTCCGGTTGGCGCCCCAGTTCCTGGAGCTTCCCGGCGTAATCCGGCCGCATGGTGAGCTTGCCGTCGATGATCACCTCCCGATCCCACGGCAAGATGATGAGACTCTCCGTCTCCAGTGCGAAGTAGTCGGGCTGATATCGGCCCGTCTTGAACGAGACCGCCGTTCGGATCTCCGCAGCAGCCAGCTTTCGGACGGCGGAATCGGCCAATTTCAGCGTGTCGCCCGAGTCGCAGGTTTCGTCCACGATGAGCACGCGCCGTCCGGTCACGCTCGGGGGCGGGGCTGTCACCAGCGTGGGCCGCCGCTCGCTGGGACGCCGGGTCACGGCCATCGACGCGAAATCCCGTTGGAGAATGGATGCCACGACCGCACCCGGCATCACCCCAGCCTTCGCCACGCCGAGCACGATCTCCGGCTCATAGCTCCCGGCGATGCGCAGTGCGAGGGCTCGGCAGAGCTCGCCGAAGAACGGCCAGTCCACTTCCAGTACATCTCGCTGGGGTCCACCAAGGCGTGTCGTGGGCATCGGAAGTCCCATACTAGTCTGGGCATGCGCGTATGACAACCGACCGGTTCTCGCATCCCCGTCGTAACGACCGCGTTGCCAATGGGTTCGGCCCCTAATATCTTCTCGCTCGAATGGGAATCTGGAAACGCTTGTTCGGCCGGCGTCGCGACGAACTCAAACCGCAACGCCTCGACTACCTCAACGAAGCGCTCGCTCTGGAGCGTCAGGGCGACTATGACGCGGCCCTGACATCGTACCGTCTTGCACTTCGGGACCACCCGGCTGACCTTCGGATTCTCCAGAACATGGCCATCGCCTACACGAAGACGAATCGGATCGACGAAGCCATCCGCTATTATCGGAAGGCGTTGGAGATCGACCAGGGTCTCGCCGGTGCTCACTACGGTTTGGCGTTCTTGCTCATGAAGCGGGGGGAGAACGACGCGGCAGTTCATCATCTTCGTGTCTTCCTCGATCGTCCTCCCCAGGGGCCCGACGCGGACAAATGGGTCGAGCACGCGCGCCGGACCCTCGCGCAACTCGGATAAGGGACATGGCTCGGTGGCGGGTCGCCGCGCTCATGGCGGGTGCTCTAGCCTGCACGGAATTGACGGGTAATCTCGACCGCATCGTCGCGATCGAGCTCGTGGGGTCGACGACCCCACGTATCGAGGAAGGTGATACCCTTCGATTGCTGGCGCGAGCGCTCCGGGCCAACGGGGAGGAGGTGCCCGACGCCCAGATCACCTGGATTCTCGTCGACGTCGACAGTGGACAGATCGGATTCACGCTGGACAACGTCACGGGTCTCGTTACCGCTCTCACGCCCAGCACCGGCCGCGTACAGGCGCGAATCGACGAGTTAGCCACTCAGCCCATTACGGTGACCGTCACCGCGGCGCCGGATAGTCTGGCCGCCACCGGAGCACTACGGATCGTCTTCGACACTACCACCGCCGAGGCTTCGCCACCGCTCGAGACGCTCGTGCTCGACCTCACCACCAGTCCTGGCGATGAGCTACCGCTGGAAGCCAAACCGGTGGAATACGCGCTCGTGGAGCCGGCCCCGGGTAGCGACGGCGCCCAGGGTATCTTGCTCACAGTGAGCGGCGAGTCGGACCCGGGGCCCGATCCTCATCAGCTGACGGCGGAAACGGGCGCGGACGGTCTGGTGGCGGTCGTCGTGCGCCGGCTTCCCGGCATCGTTCTGCCCGAGAGTGTCCTCGTGGATGCCGCATCCTTCACCGCCACCCAGGTCGTGGTTCCAGGATCACCGATTCGCTTCACGGTGGTGTTGCAGTAGTGTACGGTCGTCAGACGCTCGGGGGAGGTAGGTTGTGAGACAACCTGACAACCTCAACCAACTGTTTTTCGGAGCGACGGAGCGCTTCTCGGGAAAGCGGGCGGCGGTGCGCTACAAGGCGGCCGGGGAGTGGCGAGATCTCACCCATCGCGACCTCGAGCGCCGGGTGCGACACATCGCGCTCGGTCTTCGAGAGCTGGGAACCAGCCCGCGTGATCGCGTGGCTATTCTCTCCCACAATCGACCCGAGTGGGCGATTGCCGACTTCGCGTGCCTGGCCGCTCGTTGCGCTGATGTTCCCGTCTATCCCACCCTCCCCGCACCACAGGTGGCCTACATTCTCCAGGATGCCGGCGTCCGGATTGTGTTCGTCGAAGACCGGACCCAGTTCGAGAAGGTCGCTGCCGAGCGCGGCGCACTGCCGGCCCTCGAGCACGTGATCGTGTTCGACGGCTCGGGCGAGGGAGCCGGAGTGCAGTCGTTCGAGGAGCTGTTGGCACTCGGCGCTGAGGCGGATTCGAGATATCCGAACTACCGTGATGAAGCCATCGGGGTGGACCGCGGCGAGCTTGCCACCCTGATCTACACTTCGGGGACGACCGGGCCTCCCAAGGGCGTGATGCTGAGCCACTACAACTTCTGCTCCAACGTGGTTGGCGCCCTTCGCGTCCTGCCAATCGGCCCCGACGACTCCTGTCTCTCCCTGCTTCCGCTCTCTCACAGCTTCGAGCGAATGGCGGGGCACTACACGATGTTTCACGCTGGCGTCACCATCAACTATGCCGAGGGCGTCGAGCAGGTGCCGGACAACCTCCTGGAGGTCAAGCCTTCGGTCGTGCTCTCCGTACCTCGCCTGTTCGAGAAGATCTATGCGCGGGTGCTGGAGAACGCACTAGCTGGCGGTGCGTTGAAGCGCCGGATTTTCTTCTGGGCTCGGCGCAATGCCGAAACATGGGCGAGCGCGAAGCTCGCCGGGCAGGCCGTCCCGGCGACGCTGGCCGTGAAGAAGGCATTGGCCGATCGATTGGTGTTCTCCAAACTCGCCGCCCGAACCGGCGGGCGGGTGCGCTACTTCGTGTCCGGCGGTGCGCCGCTCAGCCCGGAGATCGCCAAATTCTTCTATGCCGCCGGACTCCCCATCCTCGAGGGATACGGCCTCACCGAAACGTCACCGGTCATCTGCGTGAACACCCTGGAGGACCTGAAGATCGGCACAGTGGGGCGTCCAATTCCTGGTGTCGACGTGCGAATCGCCGACGACGGCGAGGTCTTGGTGAAAGGGCCGAACGTGATGACGGGGTACTACAACCGTCCAGACGCCAGCCGGGAGACCATTGACGCCGACGGCTGGCTCCACACGGGCGACATCGGAGAGCTGGACGCGGACGGCTTTCTCAAGATCACCGATCGCAAGAAGGACATCATCGTCACGGCGGGAGGGAAGAACATCGCGCCTCAGCCCATCGAGAACATGGTGAAGACCAACAAGTTCATCCTCAACGCCGTCATGATCGGCGACAAGCGCAAGTTCCCTTCGATGCTCGTGGTGCCGGACATCGACGCGTTGCGCGGCTGGGCGGGGGAACGCAACCTCGACATCAAGGATTCCGAGAGTTTCCTGACCGTGCCGGACGTGGTAGCCAAGATGGAGCGGGAAGTGATGGGGAACCTCCGCGACCTCGCTGGCTTCGAGATGCCCAAGAAGATCCTCCTCGTCGCGAAGGACTTCACCATCGAGGAAGGGGAGCTGACGCCAACACTCAAGGTCAAGCGGCGGGTTGTCGAGGAAAAATACGAACGCGAGATCAACGCGCTCTACGAAGAATAGGTCGCCTCCCGCTTCTCACCAACCCACAGCCCCTGGGAGGCCGCCAGTCGTTCCGTCCCCGGCACTTCGTCAACTTCCCGCAGGACCACCAGACGCTGTCGATTGAGGAGAACCCGCATGCCCTGCTCCAGCCACGGCGATCGGGCATGCTCCGCGCCGACGACGACCCCCCGGACGGAGGAGGTCCGCAGCGGGATCAGTCGGGTGGCGCGCAATGGACTCAACAGGGGGGACGCCTCGACGTCCGGTGGCGGGTTGACCCCCACGAAGTGCACGCCGCCCAGCAACTCGCCCAGCTGACGCGCCAAGCGGGTCGCCGATCCCACCAAGACGACGTATCCGCCAGGGCTGGCGAGTCCCAGCAACGCATGAACCACCTCCGGATCGGGCAAGGGGTCACCGGGATCCGTCGCCGCATCACACCACTCATCGCCGCCGAACTCGGCGATGCCATCGACAACGGGATACTCCGCCCGACACACCGGGCACCCCACGGAACCCCGCCTGACGTCACGCCCGATTATCTCTTCGAGTACGAGGACGAGGTAGGTCTCATCGTGCGTCGCAGGGCACCGAAGGTATTCGACGAGCTCGATGAACACGGAATACGCGGTCTCAGCGCCCCGGCTGGAGACGAAGTACGTCGACGGTCACCCGGTCCGGCCGGGTCACGGCAAAGAGAACGGCCTCCGCGACATCGTTGGGCTGCAGCATCGACGCGCGTCCGGGAAGATCCTCACGCCGATCGGGATCGAGGGGATCCCACAGGCGCGTATCCGTCGGGCCTGGGGAGATCAGCGTCGCACGGACCCCTGTCCCCGCCAGCTCTTCCTGCAAGACCTCGTGGAGCGCTCGCAAGCCGCGTTTGCTCGCGCCGTAGGCGGCGTTCCCGGGAAAGGTTCGATAGTCCGCCACACTCCCGATGGTGACGATCCGCCCGCGTCCCAAGCGGATGAGATGGGGAAGCAGGCTTGCTCATTTCCGCGAACGGCTTGAGAAGGAAGGTACCGGCATTGTTCACGAGGATATCCGGCACACCGACTTCACCGATGAGGCGCTCGACGGTCCCGCGGACTGTCACCTCGTCGGTGATGTCGCAGCCGAAGTCGGTGAAGTGTTGGTCATGCCCATCGTGGAGACTTCGGGCAATGCGGACGACCCGAGAGCCGGCCTCCCGCAGCGCCTCGGCAATGGCGAGCCCGATGCCTCGACTGGCACCGGTAACCAGTGCGACGCGGTCGGCGAGGGGGCTCACTCTAGCCAGTTTCCTCCGTGCGCCAACCGCAGAAATTCGTCGCGGGTCTTCCCGTCGTGGAAGCTTCCACGAAGGGCGCTCGTCACCGTCTTGGAGTTCTGTTTCTCCACCCCGCGCATCATCATGCAAAGGTGGTATGCTTCGATCACGACACCGACGCCGTGCGGGCTGAGCACGCGCATCAACTCGTCGGCCACTTGATCGGTCATGCGTTCCTGGACCTGGAGCCGGCGGGCGAATACGTCCACTACCCGGGCGATCTTGGAGAGCCCGACGATCTTGCCCTTGGGCAGGTACGCGACGTGCGCCTTGCCGAAGAACGGCAGCATATGGTGCTCACACATCGAGTAGATCTCGATGTCGCGCACCAGGATCATGCTTTCGTGCGATTCCTCGAAGATCGCGCCGGCAACGATATCGTCCACCGACTCGGAGTACCCCCGAGTCAACCAGCGGAGCGACGCTTCGACTCGCGCAGGCGTGCGTCTGAGCCCCTCGCGGTCGGGGTCCTCACCCAACATGACCAGCATGCGATGAACGAGTTCGTGCAGCTCGAGTCCCAACGCAGCGTGCGACAGCGGGAGCACCGTGGGCTCGTCCTCGTCGAACTGTCCGCCGGGCCGTTCCGGCACGCCTGATTGCCTGGTCACACGTGTACCTCCATGAGACGGTTCCACCGTTCTCGGTAGCGCTTTGGAGCGTAATGGAGGCGCAGCACAAACGCCACCTATGCAGAACAGCGTGCTTGAACGGTGGTGGACGGACGATGAGGTCGGGAGGAAGAGAAAAAAGCGGGGTCGAAGGGGAATTACTGCAGCCCGATTCCGCAGGAACCGCGTCCTAACCGCACCGTCTGCCTTCCCCACTCAGGGGCGCGACATAAGATGCAGCAAGCGGGCGCGTAGTCGAGCTCTGTTGGCGCAATAACGATGCCTTTCGACCCCGCAACTGGGATCGAATATAGGCTGGCGTTCGGAGACCGTCAAGCAGAGATTCCCCGTAATGTGCCAAAGGGCGGTTCACATGAATGTGGCATTGATACTCGCCGTCGTCTGTCTGGTTCTCTGGGTCATTCTCGCCTTCGTTGCTGCGATTCCCAGCGGTTGGGTTCATCTGCCGCTGGCCGGTGGCGCGGTCTTGTTGGCGGTCGGAATCGTGGAAAGCGGAAGGAAGGTAACGCCTAAAGACCGCGGCTGACGGGGCGTTCTCAGATCTCCCAGTTGGAGAACAGAACTTCACCTTTGGGCAATCGGACTTCGGGGAATTCCTCCAGGGTCATTCGTAAATCTGTCCAGCGCACCCGGTAGCCACGGTCAATCAGCGCGCGATATGCAGCCCGGTAGGCAGTTTGGCAGCGTATGGCAACGCGCCGAATCTTGTGCGTCGCGGCACAGGATTCCAGTGCGACGAGCAGGCGGTCGAAATCATCGATGGACTCCGCAAAGAGCTTCAACACACGCAGCTCGTCGGCGGGACGCGCATCCGCCAGCGACGCCGAGTGCCACAACGCGAAGCCGGCGACGACGCCGTCCCGTTCGATGACGACCGTATCGCCGATGCGGAGCGCCTGGGTGAGTTCGATCTCGCGGCCGAAATCGTAGCTGGGAGCCGACTGGTCCAGCCGAACTCTCAATCGCTCCGTGAGGTCGAGCCGCTCACTGGACGACATGGATCCGAGTCGCAGGAATGTCCCGCGAACACGCCGCCGCGTCACCTCACCGGTGAGCGTGACGGTCAGGTGTTGGGGCACGAACCCCAGACGACTGTAGAACCCGATGTTTTCCACTGTCCGCGGCATCGTCTCCAGACCGAGGGTCCCAACGCCGCGTTCCTGCAGCCAGGCGATGGCCGTCTCGACAATCACCCGCCCGACTCCGAGATTCTGGCGATCGTTGCGGACCGCCAGTGGTCCCATCCAGCCCTCACTCCCGGAACGGTGGGCGATATTGAACGCGACGACCGCTCCGTGCTCGTCGTCCCAACGCATCGCGCCGTCACCGGCATCCTCGATCGCATAGCGCCAGATCGTGGGATTGAGCTGTGGCACGCGAACACCGACGAGGCCGTCGCGCCGATAACGGTCGGTGAAGGCGTCAGAGAAAATCCGATTGAGGGACGGAACGTCCCCGACCGAGACCGTGCGTGGACCCACGACGGTCGCCTCAGGCCGCCACATCTTCATCGGCTACGATCCCCTGGTCGTCCGTGACCATTGCCGCACCGCGACTTTCATCCAGTGTAACGCGGATCACACGATCCACCCCGTCGCGGATCGACTCAATGTGCGTGATGAGTACCACCTGAGGGAACCGGTCCGCCAGGTGGCGGAGGAGCGCGACCACATTCTCGCGACGGTGCTCATCGAGGCTGCCGAAGATCTCGTCCAACACCAGGAGCGACAGCGGTTGCCCAGCACGCTCCGCCACCATCTGGCTGATGGCGAGCCGTAACACGAGGTTCGCCACGTCTTCTTCACCGCCGGAAATCACCGGCTTCGACACACCTTCCTCCATCACTAAGACCTGATACTGCTCGTCGAGCTCGAGCTCCGCATATCGGCCATCGGTGAGATCCGCGAGGAAAGCCGACGCCCGCTCCGACAGCTCCGGCCGCAGGGCTGCGTTCAGCTCCAGACGAAGATCGTGCAACCCTCGATCCAACTCGTCGTGTACCCGCACCTCCCCCATGAGCTGCTCGATCCGCGCCGCCTTCGCCTCTCGCTCGCGAACCCGCTGCTCCACCGTCTTCAACGTCACCTGGGCAGCTTTCATGTCGCCGCGACCATCGGCAAGCTCGAGCTCAGCCCGACGGACACCGGCCTCCGCCTGCTCGAAGCGTGCTCCCGCCGCCTCGTATTCCTCGTGGCTGTACCCGAGATCAGCGACCGCCGCGTCGAGTTCCGTCACCCGTTGCTCCTGCTGCGACAGCACCTGCTCGGCCGTTTCCGCCTGCGTCACCAGCTCCTCCGCCCGTTCTGCCTTGATTCGAAAACCCGCGGCTTCCTGGATCGTCGGCTCCAGTGCCCTGAGCGCGTCGCGCACCGCCTCGTGGCGTTCGGCGTCGTAGCGGTCCGGCAGCTCGGCAATCTCCCGGTCGAGGTCCGTCTTCCGACCTTCGGTCCGCTCACGCTCAGCCTCGAGCTCCGCCCGCTCCCGCAATCGATCCTCCCACCGGGCGACCTCTTGCACCGCCTCCTCGAGCCGCTTCGCCGTCTCGCCAACTCGGCCCGTCGCTGCGCGGACGTCCGCCGGCTCGGTGGCCAATTGCTCGACTCGTTGCTTGAAGAACTTCCCCTGAACCTCGATCTCCTCGAGCTGCCGCTTCAACGTCTCCACGACCGCATGGAATTCCTCCCCGAGAGGACGGGCGCAGGTCGGACACTCGCCGTCCGGTCCCGCATCGAGGATGCTCTGCCGGCGCGCCTGAATCTCCTTGTATTGGTCGCGAAGACTCAACCGCTTCGTCTCCGCATCCTGGCGATCCCGCACCCAGGCGGTGCGAGCGCGCTGCTCGTCTTCCTCCGCCCCTTCCAGTTCCCGTCGCGCCACCACGAGGCGCTCCCGGGCCTCGCCGAGGGAACCCTCCACGTCGCCCATCTGGAGGATCCGCTCCCGGAGTCGGTCGAGTTGCTCGCACAGCTCGCTGAGCTTCCCCACCAGTGATCGCCGACGACCAGCGGCCTGCGCTTCGCGCTCGAGGTGGTCGAGCTCATCGCGCAACGGTCGAACACGATCTAGATCATCCTGCAGCTCGTCGAGCTTTGAGCGGGCCCTCAACGCATCGGCCATTTCTCGATCCAGCCGGTCGAAGGCCCGCCGGGCCTCGGCGACGTCTCGTTGCGCAATCCGGCGCTCACCATCCAACGACGACGCCCGTTCGCGGTACTCGATCATCCGCGTCCAATCGGGACGCTCGGTGTCCAGCACATGCACCGCCGCACGAGCAGCCGTCTCCGCTCGTGTCATAGCCGCTTCGGCTTCCGCGACCCGCGCCTTCGCGGCCTCCATCTCCGCCGCCAGCGTCTCGGGGTCGGGCACCCCCCGCTCCAAGCCCGCCAGTTCCCCCCGAAGGCCGTTTCGCACTCCACGGACACGGTCCTGGACCTCACGAAGCTTCTCGTAGCCGAGAATCCGGGACAGGAACCGTGCGCGATCGGTCGGCCCCATGGCCGCCATGACGGCGAGCTCTTTCT
Source organism: Gemmatimonadota bacterium (assembly GCA_039591615.1). Classification (GTDB taxonomy): domain Bacteria; phylum Gemmatimonadota; class Gemmatimonadetes; order Gemmatimonadales; family GWC2-71-9; genus JBDHDH01. The sequence goes on from JBDHDH010000028.1 coordinate 39,037, forward strand.
GCCCGGTGAAGTAGGTATTGAAGAACTCGGTCCGGGTCATTCCCAGGAGTCGCTCGACGCGCGCCGTGACTTCCTGTGGCGAATTGGCGATTGGGGCGTCCCACCGATCCTGATAGAGCTCCGCGCCGTACAACCCCCGCGTCACCCGGTATTCGTGGGCGGTGAGGGCAAAGTCCACCTCCACCCGCACTTGCGACCTGGCTGGCGCCCGATTCCATCGGATCGAGTCGCGAGTGCCCCGTGCAGCCGGGTTACCGTAGAACGCCCAGGCGATCGCCTCGAGAAGCGTTGTCTTTCCGGAGCCATTCGGACCGATGATCGCGGTGATCCCCGGACCCAAGACGATCTCGCTCTCGGCGTGCTGCCGGAAATTGATGAGCTTGAGGCGGTGCAGCTGCATCTATGCCTCGAGCAGCTCGCGCTCCACTTCACCCATATAGGTTCGCGCGAGGGCAACCAGTTGATCACGATCGACGGTGGAGTCGAGGGGACGACGCGATAGGTACTCGGTGAGGATTTCCGGCAGTGTCTGACGGCGTCCGGGGCCACCCACCCCCACGTGACGATGCGGCGGGGGGCGGCGCAGGTCGAGATGATAGTGGAGTGCGCGGGTCTTGAACTCGCGAATCCGGGTATAGTTGAGCTCCCGGGCGACGGGTCGGGGAATGTCGTACACGACCTGTCGAATGACCTGATCGTCGATCCCATCTGAAACACCCGCCACCCGCGCAGCGAGCAGCTCGTCGATGGAATCGGCGGATTCGCCTTCGGCCTGAATCGGCTCGAGGTCGATCACCCGCCGGGCGAGCGGAAGAGGTCGAAACTCGACCCGGGGTGGTGCTCCCGGTTCCAGCTCCACCAGCAACCACCCCTTCTTTCCTCGCCGACCCTCCCGCGCTTCGTCGATCACCTCGCCCCACGGATTGGGACTGACGTAGTCGAGCGCGCCCGAATACCAGGCGTTCTCCCGGACTCGATGCGCGACGTGAAAGTGCCCGAGGGCCACGTAACTCCACGTCTCGGGATGCAGTTCGCCCGGCTCCAGGACGACCCCGCCGAATTGCAGCGCCATGACCCGCTCGGGCAGCACACCGGCGACCGGGGTGTGGATCGCCAACACGTTGTGCTGGGCTCCGGCGTCCGATCGGAGAGTGGGTCGGTCCCCCCTTCGAAGCGCCTCACTGGGCACGCACATCACCGAGAGATCGAGGTGCTCGAAGGCCAGCTGCTGCGCGCCGTGGGAGACGGTATGGATTCCCCCGAGGGCTTCGAAGAGCTTGAGGATGGTCCCGGTCTCCACCGACCGGGGCGTGTCATGGTCGCCGGCCACTATCACGACCGGTGCATCGGGCAAGGCATCCCGCAACCGGCGGAGTTGATTGAAGGCGTGGAGGATCGCGAGGTTCGTCGGGCGGACCGCATGGAAGAGATCGCCAGCCACGAGCACGATATCGGGCTGCGCCTCCGCGATGTCCGTCACCGCGCGGCGGAACGCGTTGGCCACATCAGCTTCCCGCTGATTGATCCCCTGAGGGGTCTGGCGGTAGAGTTGCCGAAACCCGAGGTGAACGTCGGCGAGGTGGGCGAGCTTCACGTCTCCGATCGGACTCGATGACGGGTGGTGGTCTCGAGAACCGCTCGACCACACCAGCGTTCCTGCCAGCCCCCCACCGTAGGACAGCACCGGACCGGCGGCTGCCTGCACTGGCAGGAAGCCCCCCGAGAATCGCAGGAATGCCAACGTGTCACTCGTGCG
>JBDHDH010000029.1:0-34844 GCA_039591615.1 Gemmatimonadota bacterium
ACGATCGCATGACCTGATACGATGATGCATCCGATACATCGACACACCATCGTGGGTGGCATCGCGCTGGCCATGGTGCTCGCCACGCCGGACGTTGCGGACAGCCCGCCGGTTTCCGCCCCGGACCGTCCGCTGCACGCGAGCGTCGGCGGCCGTAGGGAGTCCCTTACCCAAGACGCGGAACGCCACCTCTCAGTGGCGGAGCGCGCGCTGCTCGGCACGTATCACGCGGTGCTTCGCGCACCGGGCCCCCGGCAGGCCAGTCGAGACAACCTGCTGCGTCAGATCCGGGACAACCCACCGGTGGCGTTCGTCGATGGCTACTGGGCAACGCCCATCGATCTGGCTGCGGTCCTCCAGATTCCAGCCGTTCGCGGCGCGTTGGGTGAGACCCTTCCGTCGGGTCCGAACGGCCAAGAGGCCTCAGAGCTCCTGGCCGACCCGAGCCGCCTCAAACAGCTCACCGCGTTCGCCTTTACGGCCAGCCGGCTGAGGTCGCAGCTCGGCCTGGCATTCGTCGGTGAGTTCGCGCGAGTCGCGGCCAGCGCTCCCGAGACCTCGGACGTCTATGTCGTACCGGTGAAGGACGTCGAGTGGGTCGTTGTCGAGCATCTGCCACCGACCGTCGCGGCGACAGTCACCGAGCCCGAGTGCTATTTCTTCTGCGGCGACCCGGAGACGTGGGATTTCGACGGAGACGGCATACCGAACGCTCAGGACGACGATGACGATAATGACCGCGTGCTGGACAACGAGGACGACTACCCGTACTGGCCGGGTGGGAGTGCATGCGAGTGTGAGCCCGAGCCGTTCTTCGTCTTCACCACGAAGTTTTCCACCGGGGTCACGAGCGCCGTCTTGGCCGCGCACCGCCTGGTCGAGCGGATCGGCGAGACCGGCAGCGCGGTGACCCTCGGTGCGGTGCCGGGTAGCCAAAGTGATGTGCGGTTCCTCTTCCCCACCCGCACCGTGTCGCTGGTGGAACCTCGACAGGACTGCCCGGACTCGGGCGATCCGGCGATCCGGGCAACCATAGCGCAGGCTGGCCACCCTCGAGACCCCCCAGTCAGTTCCCGTCCGACGCCTCCTGCACGATCATCTCGACACTGTGGAGACGCCCATCGTGACCGAACGTTGCGCAAGCCTGGAGGTGAACCGCGATCTCGGAGCTGTCTGGGCACCGCCAACGGGTATGGACGGCGGTGGTCTCGCACCCCTCACGACACTGATCCAAGATCCTATCGTGAATACCCATATCCAGGTATACCGTGGAGGGATCCAACCCGCGGAGCTCGTCTTGGGATCCGTATCCCAGCATGGCCACCAGCGCCGGATTGGCGGCTTCGAGCTCGCCCGCCGCGTTCCAACGGCAGATGCCGAAGGGCGCATGATCGAAGAGCGCCCAATAACAGGTCTCCGACCGCCGGGCAGATTGCTCTGCCTGTTTGAGATCCGTCACGTCGAGCGCGTGACCGATCACGTACGGCGCCCGGTCGCCTAGCTTCTCCACGACGTTGTGATACGCCCAGAACCGCGATTCACGGGACTTCGAGAACACCTGCATGAGTCCGGTGTCCACTCCAAGCCTCCTCATGCGCTCCAGGTATGGCTCAAACAGGTGCCGGACGCTGGGGGCGAGGAGCTCACCGAGATTCCGCCCGGCCACCTCCTCCGGTTCGAAACCGAGGGAACGCGCCGCCGCCGCGTTGACCTCGAGGAGGGTACCGTCGAGATCGTGCGTACAGACAAGCCCCTGGCTGTGCTGGAACAGACGACGATAGCGCCGTTCGCTCTCCCGTAATGCGTCCTCGGCTTGTTTGCGCTCTGTGATGTCTCGGACGATCGCCACCACATCATCCGGGCCGGTGGCCACGATACGTGCCTCATAGTGACGGATGCCATGGGACTCGGGCACCTCGTACTGCACCGTCTCGCGGCTCCGCTGCACCACCGCCCGCTCGATGGCCGGCTTGACCTGCTCCACCATCTGCGGAGGCATGATGTCTTGCAGCCTCGCCCCGAGGAACTGATCGGGCGGCACATAAGTGGCAAACTCCGTGGAGGGGGTGAAGTCGAGGAACGTTCCGTCGCGGCGGATGCGAATCATCAGATCCGGAACGGCTGCGAGGAGGGCCCGATAGCGTTCGTCGGCGGCACGGAGCGCCTTTTCGACTTTGTCGCGCTCTACCTGCACCTGCTCCAGGACGGCAACGCGGCGGCGTAGCTCGGTCAGTTCCTCCGGAAGGTCAGTGGGATCCCTCGGTTCATTCACCATGCAATGCGCGCCGCCACAGGTACATCAATCCAGTTGCCCACGCCGAGGTTAGCCCGTGTAAACCGAACTGGTGTCAGTCGGCCGCGCCTGGATCGGACACCTCGATCCGTCCTCGACAACCGGTACAGATGATGTCTCTCACGAAGCCGCTATCGCTACGGTGCGGCCCCGTGAGCAGTAACGGACCTCCGCAACGCGGACATGCTACCAGCGCATCCGGATCGGCAAGCATCTCGTGGATCTCCATTGTCTCCCGCTCGGTAAACATGAAGAAGTGATGCTCGCGGCGTTCGGGGTCATCACGTCGTTCTTCGGCGCGCCGATCGGTGAGGCAGCGGCGATCGTGCTCCATTCTCACGGGTATACGGCGCCGCTCCTCCGCACGCCGATCGTCCCACGACCGGCGATCGGCACCGGATCGCAGGTCTTCGAGGAATCGCTGGATGGCGCGATCGGAGTTCTTTTTCGGGTCGTTCATCAGACGCTCCGGGACGCTTCGGAAGCCGGATTCGTATACCCTCAAATAACCCAAGGGATGCAGTATGGCTAGAGAGACCACGAAACCGGCTGGTCTTTACCACATCACCGATACTGCCAGGGTCACGGCCAGCGTCAGATTCGTGAGAAGGTTCCACGCGACATTGGCGCCGAGAGCAGGAACGGGCACATGATTCGCGGGGTTGGATAGGGCCCACCGAAGGGGCGGGGCCAAAAGCACCGACGGCAGCGCGGCAAGGAGCGCCAGCGTCGGCAACGTGCCGGCCAGGACCGCTCCAATCACTGCAACGGGGGTGAGCACACCCGCAACGGAATAGACCAGGGCCGCCGGTTTCCGACCGAGCAGAATCACCAGATTGCGCCTCCCCCCGGCGCGATCTGCATCCTCGTCGGGGAATTCGTTCAGCAGGAGCAGGTTGAACGTCATGAGGGTCGCCGGCACTGCCGCAGCCACGGCTGCCGCCCCGACCGTGCCGTCCTGCACGAGCGCCGCGCCCGTAACCGGCAGCCCACCGAGACCGAGCCCGGCCGCGACCTCACCCAACCCAACCCGCGCGAGGAAATTGGTGTAGCCCAGGACGAACGTCGCGCCTACCATCAGCCAGGGGAGGAACGTCCATCCGACGCGGGCGAGAAACCAGATTCCGATCGCCGCACCCAACGCAGAGGTGGCAAGTCCAAAGAAGAGGGCCACCGCGGCCGGGAGGCGTCCACCCGGGATGGTACCACTCCCGCCCGAGAAGGGCGTTCGCGCCGTCTGGTAATCGATCTCGCTACGCGCGTCGCTCCACTCGTTGAGGGAATTCACCGCGACATGCAGAGCCAGGAGACCGATCAGCGCGATCGTGGTGCGTTGCAGGCTCACAAAGCCCTCGTACGCCGCCGCTGCGGCGCCGTTGGCGACGAGCACCACGGGCAGAAGCAGGAACGGAATCCGGGCAACGCCTACGAGGCCTTTGAGCCAGGCGGTCATGGAACGACCGGGGAATGGAGAAGCACGCGACGCATGACGTCACCCAGTCTTGCGCAGATTAGATTCTCCTATCCTCGACGATACCCAGGGGAGGTCGTTCCTTCCAACCAGTTCGGGTGAAATCGGGAACGTCCATCGGCCGGCTCCCACCTGCGATCGACCGCTCGCTCAACTCCGAGACCGCGCTCCACGCAGCGCCGTCGTACACATCCTGGTCCGTGGGCGCGCCTGCCTGCAGGCACGAAATCAGACGATAGTCCTCGATGTAGTCCATCCCCCCGTGGCCGGCCCCGCGGGAGCGCTCCTCCAGCGCGCGCCACAGCGGGTGCTCGTACTCGGCGCGGTACGCCTCGAGATCCTCCAACTGGTGCGCGGGGCTCCGCCCCTCGATATGGATCTCCTCTCGGGGGTAACGCCGGACGAGCCCGGTGGTGCCCTGGACGAGGAGCTTCCTGCTGTACGGCCGCGGCGAGTCAGTGTCGTGCGTGATCGAGATCGTCTGACCGGAGACCGTGCGAACCAGTGTTGTCACCACGTCCCCCAACGCGTACGACCGACGCGCCTCCGGACTGTCTTCCCCGATGTGCTCCGCTGCCCAGCGGTTCAGTCCGCGCGAGTTGCAGCTCATGGAGACGAGGTACTCGAACTGGTTCCCACGATTCACGTTCATGTACTGCGCCACGGGCCCCAACCCGTGCGTGGGATAGAGATCCCCGTTCCGGCGGATGGAGTGTTTGACGCGCCACCGCCGCTCGTAGAAGTCGGTGAGCTTGAGCTCGCGGAGATCGTGCAGATAACCGCATTCGGCGTGGAGCAGCTCTCCGAACAGACCTTGACGCACCATGTTGAGGATCATCATCTCCGAGCGCCCGTAACACACATTCTCCATCATCACGCAGTGACGCTGCGTCCGCTCGGCGAGTTCGACGAGCCGCCAGCACTCCTCGAGCGTGACCGCCATCGGGACCTCTGTTGCCGCGTGCTTGCCATTCTCCATCGCCGCCGCGCACACGGGCGCGTGCCATTCCCACGGAGTCGCCGTGAAGACCACGTCGAGGTCGTCTCGCTCGCACAGACGCCGAAAGTCATCGGGCCCCCGCGAGTAGCCGGCCGGCTCGGGGCGGCCCGCTTCCGCGACGAGCTGCTGCATGCGCCTCACCTTATCAGGCACAATGTCACAGATGGCCTTGATCTCGACGCCGTCGATACGGAGAAAGTTCTCGACGTGGCTCGAGCCTTGGTGACCCACTCCCACGAAGCCCATGCGAACGACCTCCAGCGGCGGCGCCCGAAAAGGCGCAGCGGCGTGCAAAGCACTCGGCGTAGGGGTGGTGAGCCGCCGCGTGGCCGCGACCGTGAGTCCCAGACCGCCGGCTGCCACCTCGAGAAACTCTCTCCGATCGTATCCGTCACGCATGGCTGGACTCCCGGGTTACCGTCCGTGCATGTTGCGAGCGTTCCTACTTATAGTCCGGAATCAGCCGGCCCGCAAAGCGCGGCGGAGCGCGATCACTCGACCATGACCGACGGCGAACTACCACGACTCGAAGGGGCCCGGACCGCCTTCGCGCGGGCATTCGGCGGTGCGAGACCCACCCACGTCGCTCGCGCGCCGGGGCGGGTGAACCTGATCGGCGAGCATGTGGACTACGCGGGCCTACCCGTCTTGCCCATGGCGATCCAACGGGACGTGGCGATCCTGTTCCGCGCACACCCAGATGCCACGGTCCGGTTTGCCAACTGTGCTGCAAGCTTCCCCCTGCGATCGTTCGAGCTCGGCTCGGCGATGGAGCCCTATTTCCCCGGTGACTGGGGGAACTACGTCAAAGCGGCGGCTCAGGGGCTCACCAACAGATACGGGTCACTCTCCGGTATCGACGCCGCCGTCTGCTCTTCCGTGCCGGTGGCTGCCGGGCTCAGTTCCTCCTCGGCTCTCGTGATCGCCGCGGCCCTTGCCTTCCTGACAGCGAGCGACATCACCCCCCAACTGCAAGAGCTGATGGATCTCATGGCGCGCGCGGAGCGCTATGTGGGAACCGAAGGGGGTGGCATGGATCAGGCGATCGCACTGGGTGGCCGGCGCGGCTTCGCATTCCGTATCGACTTTCATCCCGTGAGACTCACTCCGCTCGATGTACCTCCCGACTGGCGGTTCATCGTCGCCCACAGTCTCCTCCCCGCGTCGAAATCGGGCGCAGCGCGGGAAGCCTATAATCGGAGACGGGCCGAGTGCGACGAAGCGCTGGCCGTGTTGGCGCAACGCGCACGCCCGAGCGAGCGCGTCGCCTCATACGCAGAGCTCCTCACGCGCCCCGACACCGACCGCCTCCTCGAGGAGGGAACGCGCGTGCTCGCCCCGACGCTGCTGGCGCGGTTTCGCCATGTAGTCTCGGAGGGCGCCAGGGTGGTGGAGGCCGAAGCCGCGATGGCCAGAAGCGACCTCCAGACGTTCGGGCGGCTGATGAACGCCTCGCACCACAGCCTGCGTGACGATTACGATGTGAGCTGCGGCGAGCTCGACCAACTGGTGGACATCGCTCTCGGGGCCGGTGCGAGCGGTGCGCGGCTCACCGGAGCGGGGTTCGGCGGGTGCATCGTGGCGCTGGCGGCGGCGGAGCGCGCGGACCAGGTGCTACGGGCGTTGGCGGACCAGTTCTATGCAGACCGCGAGGTACCGGGGGATCTTGGCGACCATCTCTTCGTGGCCGAACCGTCTGACGGCGCCTCGGTCGCGGCTCTCTAGGGCGACGCGGTCCGCCACCCGTGCTTGAAAGCCCGGCCTTTCTTTACACGCTTCGCTACTCGAAGCCGACCCGCGGTAATGTGCGAAAGAGCCCGAGCGCAGACACCGCGGTCAGGGTGAGCAATCCGAGACCCAACGCGGTCCGCCCGTAGACCAGGTATCCGGTCCCAAACAGCGCGGTGTAGACCACGGCACACCCGAGGAACCAGCACAAGAACGCTGCCGTTGGGTCCTCCCCCGGTTTGCGAGGCTGCGTCGTGACGGCAGCGCGCCAGCCCGGCCCCATCGGCCGGATCCGGTCGTAGAACGCCTGGAGCGTCGTGCCGTCGGCCGGAGGTGTCGCGAGAGTTACCACGAGCCACCCGAGCGTCGTGATCGCCACACCCATCACCAACATCAGCGACGGATGGAGCGGGGCGAACCCCAGCGCCTCATGCACGAACTGGAAGTACACGGCCACGAGAAACGAGATCACCATACCCGCGATCTCGCTCCACGCGTTGATGCGCCACCAGAACCACCGCAGCAGAAAGATGAGGCCGGTGCCCGCGCCGATCTGCAGGAGGATCTGGAACGCCTGGAGCGCATTCTCGAGCCACAGCGAGAGTGAAGCCGCGAGCACGATGAGCAACACGGTGGTGGTCCGCGCCACCCGGACGTAGTGGTGCTCGTCCCGATCCCGAGCGACGAACCGCCGATAGACATCGTCGACGACATACGAGGCGCCCCAGTTGAGGTGTGTCGAGATGGTCGACATGTACGCTGCCGCGAGCGAAGCCACTACCAGACCCAAGAGACCATGCGGGAGAAAGACGAGCATCGCCGGATAGGCCAGGTCGTGCCGCACGATGGACGGGTCGAGGTTCGGGAACTGCGCCGCGATGGACTCGAGGGTGGGATAGACAACCAGCGATGCGAGGGCCACGATGATCCACGGCCACGGTCGGAGGGCGTAATGTGCGACGTTGAACCACAGGGTCGCGCGCATCGACTCCCGCTCGTTCTTCGCGGCAAGCATGCGCTGGGCGACGTAGCCGCCTCCTCCGGGCTCGGCGCCTGGGTACCACGTGCTCCACCACTGGACGGCGATGGGTACGATGAACACCGCTGCCGCCGCCCTCCAATCGGTGAAGTCCGGAAGCAGCGACAGCTTGCCCTCTAGCGACGGATGTGCAACCAGCTGCGCGAGCCCGCCCACGTCCGGATGCTGCAGCGCTACGACCGCGGCGGAGATCGAACCCACCATCGCCACCACAAACAGCAGGAGATCGGTCACCACCACCCCCCACAGCCCCGACGTGGCCGAGTAGAGCACGGTCACGGTGCTGGCAATGACCACGGTGGTGTACTTGTCGAGCCCAAGGAGCACCCCGGCGATCTTGATCGCGGCCAGCGTGACCGACGCCATGATCACCACGTTGAAGAAGACACCGAGGTACAGTGCCCGGAAGCCTCGCAGAAATGCTGCGGGCCTTCCCGAATAGCGTAGCTCGTAAAACCCAATGTCGGTGAGCGCTTCCGAGCGCCGCCACAGCTTGGCATAGAAGAACACGGTACACATGCCCGTGATCAAGAAGGCCCACCACAGCCAGTTGTGGCTCACGCCGCCCGTGCGCACGAGGTCCGAAACCAGGTTCGGCGTATCCGTCGAGAACGTCGTGGCCACCATCGAGGTGCCAAGGAGCCACCAGGGAAGCTGCCGGCCGGACAGGAAATACTCGACGAGGCCTTTTCCGGCGCGGCGGGCAAAGATGAGTCCCACCACCACGACGATGGTGGCGTAGAGGGCGACGACGACCCAATCGGTGACGTTCAGCTGCACGGTTCTCTCATAGCTCGTCGAATCCTTCTCTCAAGTCGTTGGGGTAGATACCCTGCCCTACGAGATCGGCCATCGCCTCCCGCACGCGTTCCCGGTCTTCTGGGAACGTCATGCCGAACCACTTATCGCTGGCTTCGAGTGCCGCGATTCGCGAAACGCCCGCCTCCATCTGCTCGTTGAGCCCGGTAACCAACAAGAATTCGGCTGCCGGATCGCTGACGCAATCCTCCAGGAACACGGAGAACTGCCGCTCCAACTCGATGAACACTTGCGGGGTGGACCCCCACAGGTTCATCGACACGAGCTCGTCACCCGTCAAGTCGACCCGTTCGCCCTGCACCGTCGTTCCCGAGATCCGCCCTCCCACCCTGCGGATGCCCTCGACCTCGGTGAGCTGGACAACGTACCCCACCTCGTCCCGCAGGACAACGCAGCGCGAGACACCACCAAACGGCGAGAGCGTTTCGTGCAGCGGGTAGCCTACGAGCACGTGCGTGGATTCGCAACGTTCGAGTCGTACGAGATGCGCCGCAAGCTGACCGTAGGACGACGCTCCGTAAAAGTCATCCGCGTTGCATACGGCGAACGGGCCACTGACTGCGCGGCGAGCGGCGAGCACGGCGTGACCTGTCCCCCAGGGCTTTTGGCGCCCCACGGAGAGCTTGCGACCATCTGGCAGGTCATCCAGCTCTTGAGAGACGTAGCCCACCGGCACCGCATCTCCCACCGTGTCGGCGAGGTGCCGGCGGAAGCGGGTCTCCAGCTCCGGGCCCACGACGAGCACGACGGAGCCGAAACCGGCGCGCACGGCGTCATAGATGCTGTAGTCCAGCAAGGCTTCTCCGCACGGCCCCACCGGCTCCAGCTGCTTCATGCCACCGTAGCGATTCGCCAGGCCGGCGGCCAGGATCACGAGGACGGGTTGCACGACGTCACCTGGTGGCGAACCGGGCATCATGGGCCGATGTGACCGGTCGTGACACCAGCCCCGCCTCGAGCGTCACCGGCGGGGCAAGTGGTCACGAACCAGCTTGCACCTCGAGGGAGGTTCCGCGATACCGCGCCGGATCGACGTCCCTGAGCGTGATGCTCTCCCTCCGGCGGTCGCGAAGCACCGTCACCTCCACCCGTACGCGACGCACATTCCGCGGAAGGCCGAAGTGCACCGGCATCGCGCTCTGGGAGCAGTATCCTCCTCCCGTGTCCACCAAGCGGGTGCCCAGCAGCCGCCCAGATTCCTCTTCGGACACCCGCACCTCAGAACCGGCTAGCGTCCATCTACCTCGCGCGTCGAGCACCGTGACCCGCAGCGATCGGCGAGCGGCGGTTTCGCCCAGCTCGTTGCGATAAAGCGGATGACTCCCTGCCACGTTGTTGTTGGCAAGGGCCAGATCGAGATCGCCGTCTCCATCGAAATCCGCCCAGCTCACACCATGGCTCACGCCCTTTGCGAGCAGCATCTGGGGCGTCACGTCCACGAATCGTCCTTCGACGTTCCTGAACAGGTGATCGGGCACCTCGGCCACATCTCGCAAGTAGGAGGCGACGACCAGATCCGGCCATCCGTCGTTGTCATAATCGCCCCACGCTGCGGTGGTGGAGTGATAGTCGCCGGCCAGCACGGTACCTGGGCCAACGTTCCTGAACGATCCGTCGCCCTGATTCTGCCAGAGGACATCAGGACCATAGGTCGCGATGAAGAGGTCGAGGTCGCCGTCGTTGTCGTAGTCCGTGACTGCTGGTCCCACGCTGCCGTACTGTTCCCCCCGGTCGGGCCAATCCATACCCAACGCCGGCGCGACATCGACGAAGCGGTCTCCTTCGTTCCGGTACAACGCGTCTGTATCGCCGTTCTGGTTTGCCACGAACAGGTCGAGATCCCCGTCCCGATCCATGTCGAACCACACGACGCCAACGGTGCGTCTTGGATTGTCGATGCCAGCGTCGCGAGACACATCGGTGAACGCATCGCCGTCATTCCGGAACAAGCGATTCTCCCGGTCCCGGAACGCGACGAAGAGGTCGACGTCCCCGTCCTGATCGTAGTCCACCCATACCGGTTGGCGCGTCGTGCCCTCCAGATCTACCCCGTACCGTGCCGCCACATCGACGAACCGTGCACCGTTCCCTTGGTTGCGATAGAGTCGGTTGGGCACTCCCGCCGTGGACGGAAACCCGACGTACAGGTCGAGGTGTCCGTCGCCGTCGAAATCACCCCATGAGGCGGCACGGGTGTCCGTGGTGTCCGCCAAACCGACGTCAGGAGCTACATCGGTGAACTCACCATTGTCGTTTCGGTAGAGCCGGTTTGGCGCCCTGCGGAATCCCACGAACAGATCGAGATCGCCGTCGTTGTCGTAGTCGGCCCACGCGTTGGGCTGGGCGCCGGGCGCGCTGAAGAGCTCGGGCTGGACGGGCTCGAACCGGGGAGTTGTCTCGCCGTTCGCCGCCGGCCGGTCGCGTGGAGTACCGCATGAGACAAGGACGACGAGTGGCGTCCCGACCGCAATCACCTGGGCAACTCGACGCACATCCGAGATCCACGACATGATCGCGGGCAAAGATACGCGGCAGCCGTGGGTGCGGCGAGGGCGTCCGTGATGGCCGCAGCCGACGGCCCGGATCGCTCGGGCTGCGCTCCCTGATGGCTAGCGTCCGCCCCGTTTGATGGGGCGCCCAGCGAGCGCATCGGTTGGCTTCCCGTCCCGGAAGGCGAGCGTGCCGTTCACCAGCACGTGGACCGTGCCCTCCGAGTACTGGTGGGGATCGTCGAACGTCGCCCGGTCCCTAATGCGTGCTTCGTCGAAGACCGCAATGTCGGCGAAGAAGCCCTCTTTAATGAGGCCGCGATCGGGAATGCCGAGGAAGTTCGCGCCCAGCGACGTCATGCCCCGAACGGCGTACTGGAGGCTGATGATCGAATCCTCGTGCACGAAGAGCCGGAGCTTCCGACTGAACGCGCCATAGGGCCGTGGATGGACGATACCCTGGCGGTCCGCCGGTGGGGTCCGGCCATCGGTGCAGGTCATCATCCATTCCTTCTGGGCGAGGTAGCGTGTGTTGTCGATGTCGTAGAGATCGAGGTTCATGACCGAGGCATTCGCCTCTGTCATGATACGCCGCACCGTTTCGGGCACCGGCAGGTTCCAGTCCTCGGCCACCTGCGCCAGTGTCTTGCCGTTGAGCGCCGGGCGTTGGTCGGCAAAGAGGATCTTCTCGGCACCACCCCGCAGGTCGAGCATCTCCATCGTCTCTACGTCGAGCCGGGCGACGGTTTCCCGGTCATTGAATCGAGCGAGCATCGCATCGCGACCGCCAGCCGCCGCCCAGCGCGGAACGGCGTAAGCCCGGAGGCTACTCTGGGTAGCCGTGTAGACGTGCTGCGCCGCCATCACGTCGACGCCCCGAACGCGCGCTTCCTCGATGAGCTTGGCCCCCGCCGGTGCCCGCCCATAGTTCCGGCGTCCCTGCGGATTGAAATGGCTGAAGATGAGCGGCGTGCCGGCTCGTTCCGCGATCTCGATGGCCTCCTTGACCGAGGCATCGTAGCCGATTCCTTTATAGGCCGCGCCCAGGTCACGGTCGTGGGTGTCGTAGATCCCGCCGTATGGGGCGGTGACTTTGTTGAGCTCAACGACCTCGTCGGTGGTCGAGTAGGATCCCGGAGAGTAGAACAGCCCGCTGGAGAGACCCAGGGCGCCTTGCTCCATTCCTTTCCGGACGTAGGTCCGCATGGCATCGAGCTCAGCCGGCGTCGGCGCTCGATTCGCCATTCCCATCACCGCACGCCGCGCGGCGTTGTGGCCCACGTAGTGAAGGGTGTTCACGGCGATACCGTGCCGTCGGTAGACGGCAAAAACCTCGTCGATCTCATTGCTGCCGCCGCCGTCCACGCCGAGGATGACGGTGGTGATCCCCTGATAGAGAAACGGCAGCGCCGTTTTCCCATGAGGCTTTTCCAGTTCGGCGTGGCTGTGCATATCCCAGAAACCGGGCGTCACGAGCAGTCCTGTGACGTCTAACGTGTCGCGCCCCAGGGTGCCGCGGTCCCGCGCGTTACCCACGAAGGCGATGCGGTCCCCTGTGATGCCAATGTCGCGGATCACCCAGGGATTGCCGGCGCCGTCGAGCACGCGGCCGCGCAACAACAATAGGTCGACCTGGCGACGCGGAGCCTCTTGGGCGACAAGCGAATCGAAAGCAGCATTCAGACTCGTGAAGAATGTGATGGCGATGATTGCGCGCCGGCGGCCGGACCGTTTGCGGTATTCTCGTACTGTCTCGACGTATTTCATTGAGTCACCGTCTGTCTCAGGTTCTCTTGAGTGACGACAGCATGGGTCAGACATCGATTCATTGACCACCGGTTACGCGGCGGATCGCTTCCACGGTCACATCGGCCTGATAGTCGATCAGGGAATTCCCCAGCTCGATTGTGCGCTCGGCCGGCGCGAGGGGAATGCCGTTGATGGAGAACAGTCCGGCCTCGAGGCGCTGCTCCATTCGCACGGTGCTGGGATCCACCACCATCATGATGGCCGAGTGTCGCACGTCGTCGTGTAGCCCCTCGTCAACCTCGTGTATGCCGTGGCCCTCGAGCCACCGCTTCCAGCGAGGGTTGTCGTAGTACTCAGGAATGAAGTGAATCGTGTTCCCGCTGCCTTTCCACTCGGCCGACAGGGCTTCGGCCACGTCCCGCATCCCATCCTGATTCCCACCGCTGTCGCCGATCAGGATAATGCGCGTGAACCCGTGGGTCTTGAGGCTCCGGGCGATGTCGGTAAGGAGCAGACGGAACGTCGACTGCTGCAGGCTGATGGTGCCCGGGTACCGCATGTGCCCGCTCGGCGGATCGATGTCGCCTCCGGGAACGAAGGGAACGATCGGAGCGACTAATGCAGCACCGAGCTTCCGTGCAATTCGTTCGGTGGTGGCCTGGAGGACGTAATTGTGTTTGCCGAGGGCAAGGTATGGCCCATTCGGCTCAATAGCGCCTGTGGGGATGATCGCCGTGGTCTTGCCGGCACGGATGGCATCGCGCACCTCGAGCCAGGTGAGTTGCTCAAGGAATACGGAGTCGAAGGCATCAATGGGCCGGGGGGCGTTGAGGCCGGGTGACGCGGCTTGGGAACGTGCCCGTGCTAGAGGGATGGCGGTCAGTACACAGACGCACAGAATGAGTCGTTTCACGAGGAAAGACCTCCCGGAGAGAGCCACCCGATTGTGGTTGGGGGACAAGGGCCCAAGGACCACCGGGTCGACAACCTCCCGTACACTGATTACTCCGGCATTCGACGCGTGGCCATCCAAGTCACCAACCCGAGAATCAACCCGATCGTGGCCAGTGCCAGGATCTGCTGTGCAGGATCGGGCAGGTCCAGCGGAAACCCCTCGATTCTCCGACCGCCGCGAGCCCCAACCCAGACCGCCAACACAACCCCCGTGAGCCCTCCGCCACCAACCAGACCGGATCCGAACAGCACCCCTTGTTCGCGGCGCTGCTCGGCCACCTCCTCAGGTTGGCGTCGCGTGAGCAGAAGGCGAATGAGGCCTCCCAAGAAGACAGCCGCCATCGTGGAAAGCGGGAGATACACGCCCACGGCAAACGCGAGCACCGGGATCTTGAACAGGGAGGCCACGAGACCGATACCCACACCGATGAAGATCAGTACCCAGGGAAGGTTCTGATCCAGTACGCCGTCGATCACGAGCTTCATGAGGACCGCTTGAGGTGCCGGCAGTTCTGCTCCTCCCAACCCACCCTCGACGTTCTGATGCAACATCATCACGACGAGACACACGACACCGGCCGAAGTGATCACGCCGACCAGCTCGCCAATCTGCTGGAACCGCGGCGTTGCACCCAGCACGAATCCGGTCTTGAGATCCTGGGAGGTGTCGCCGGCAATCGATGCCGCAATGCAGACCGCGGTACCCACCATGAGGGCCGTCGCCTTGCCCGGGAGATCCGTCCAGCCCATCAGGAAGAACACGAAGCTCGTACCGAGCAGGGTGGCGATGGTCATGCCCGAAGTGGGATTGGACGTCACGCCCACCAGGCCTACGATTCGCGAGCTCACGGTCACGAAGAAGAACGCGAAGATCGCGATGAGCACGGAGGCGAGTGCGCGGATCGGCACCGAATCGAGATATCCGAGGATCCCCGGCACCAGGGTGAGGACCAGCAGGACGGCCGCGAGAACGATCAGCACGATCCTGAAGGAGAGATCGTGGTCGGTGCGCTCCTGCACGACTCCACCCACCACCCCACCAATGTGCGCGAGGCCGAGCTTGAAGGACTCGACCATCGTGGGGATGGACTTGACCAACGTGATGATCCCGCCGGTGGCCACAGCACCCGCACCGATGTAACGCACGTAGCGATGCCAGATCTCTCCAGCCTCCATCTCGCTGATCAGCTTTTGGGTCTCGGGGAACAGCGGCTCGGTCAACCCAGCACCCCAGAGGTTGATCACCGGGATGATGATCAGCGCTGAGAGCGCGCTGCCCGCGACCATCACCGTGGCGATGCGAAAGCCCAAGATGTACCCAACGCCGATGAGGGGCGGCGACACGCTCACCGCGAGGTTGGCCTTCAAGCCGAGGGCGGCCTGGAACGTTCCCTGGACGAACTTGAATCCGTCGGTAATGAGCTTGATCAGCATTCCGACGCCAATGCCCCAAAAGACGCCGGAGGCCTGTCTGCCTCCCTGCTCGCCGGCGACCAATACCTCGGCGCAGGCCATCCCCTCCGGGTATGGCAGCTTGCCGTGTTCCCGCTTGATGAGATACCGGCGCAGTGGGATCATCGACAACACGCCAATCAGTCCGCCGGCCATCGCCAGCAGCGTTATCTGCCGCCACGCTGGGCTCATGCCCCAAATGAACAACGCAGGGATCGTGAACAACACACCCGAGGCGACCGACGAGCTCGCGGAGCCGATGGTCTGAGACATGTTGCTTTCCAAGATGCTGTGCCGTAGCCCAAAGGCCGAGAGCAGCCGGAACGCAACGATGGTGAGCACAGCCACGGGGATCGACGTACTGATGGTGAGCCCGGCCTTGAGACCGAGGTACGTGTTGGCGGCCCCGAAGATCACCCCGAGGATGATCCCGGCGATGGTCGCTTTCACGGTGAACTCGGTGAGGACCTGCCCGTACGTCAGTGGAACGTATTGCTCGCCCTCTTTGATCACGTACGCATTGGGGGGAAGCTTCCTACCGTTCATGACCGAGCTCCGTTAGGCACGGACAAATGATGGCTCACGGGCTGCGTGGTTGCAAACAGAGGAAATTGAGAGCTGCAAGGAGGCCCCACCCCTCCTGGAAGCTTGCGCTCGGACGAAGACCTGGATGACCAACCGCCTTCAATGGCCGGCCAGTTGCCATGACCGATGGTGAGGCGGCATCTTCCGCGGAGTGGGCCATTCTCAGCCCAAGGGGTATGCTGGCAACTAAAGTAGCGACGGGACTTCATGAGACGCAGCGAAACGTCATGAAAGCATGTTTCAGCATCCTGATGCTCTTGACGCCGACCCTCGTGGGCGCTTGTGGCGACGCTCTGCAGCGGCAAGCTCCAACTCGAGAGTTGATTACTGCACGGACAGTAGGCCTGGCTCATCTGGAGGAGAACAAGCTCGAGGACGCCAAGGCCGAGTTTACCAGATTGACCAAGTTGGCACCCCGGGAAGCATTGGGATACGCCAATCTCGGTCTGGTGCACCTGTTGCTCGGTGAGCACGATCAGGCCGAGAGGCACGCCAAGAGGGCGCTGACCATCGCGCCGGACGATCCAGACATTCGTCTACTACTCTCCCAGGTATACCGCGAAACCGAGCGAGCGGCGCAGGCTCGGGAAGAACTGGAGGCGTCGCTCGAACGAACTCCCGGACACATCAGGAGCTTGTATGGTCTCGTGGAACTGGCGGCAGCGTCTGATGACGACGCGCTGCGCCAGCGCGGGACAGTGTACCTCGCACAACTCGTCGAGCTGATTCCCGCAAATTTGGCGGTCCGCTTACAACTCATCGAGGCATTGGTGCGGGCAGGCGACGCCGAACGTGCTGCTGGCCATTTGGAGGCGATGCGACAACAAGCGCCAGAACTCCCGTCAAACGTGCTGCCATTCTACAACGAGGCCCTGAGGTTGACCCGCGCGGGCCGGGCGGAGGACGCAATCCCACCGGCGACCCGACTGCACGATTTGCTCAAGCCCACGATAACATACGTGGCCGGTGTACCCGACTTGCTGTGGCTGGGCTTTGCGCGCGTGGGGTTCACGACATTCAGCGAGAACGTCCTGCAGCAGCCTGAGGCAGCAAGCGAAATGCTCGGCGCCATTCGGTTTACGGATGTCACGTCGTCCACAGGACTCGACGCGGTACGGCCGCTCGGCGACCGAGGCGCTCAGATGCCGGCACTGGGTCACACGCTGGCGGTTGGCGATTACGACGGCGATGGGGACCCGGATTTGTACTTGGGGCGGTCGACGGGTGATGACGCCCAAACGGCCGGCGTCTTGTTCCGCAACGACCAAGGCCACTTTGCACCGACCTCCTCCAAAGCGGGCCTGGTGGGGCCTGACAACGCAACGGCTGCGGCGTTCGCGGATTACGACAACGATGGCTGGCTCGACCTCTACGTGGCGGCGGCGGGCCCAGATCATTTGTATCGCAACTTGGGAGACGGACGTTTCCGTGACGTGGCGGCAACCGTTGGGGTGGCCGCTTCGGCGCAGGGCCACGTCCCCCTCTTCGCGGATGTCGACCACGACGGCGATCTGGATCTCTACGTGGCAAGTCCGGCTCGGAATCGCCTCTACCGCAACAACGTAGATGGACCCTTCGATCAAGTCGCCGATGCAGTGGGCGTGGCCGGCAACAACCTACCGAGCCGTGACGTTGCATTCGGCGACTTCGATCGCGACGGCGACATCGATCTGTTCGTCATCAACGAGCGTGGAGGCAACATTCTATACCTCAACTTGCGAGAGAGCAAGTTCCGAGACGCTACGTCTGAAGCCGGGCTTGGTGCCGATAGCGGTGGCGCGGCAGTCGCCACCGCAGATTATGACAACGATGGGTCTCTCGATCTCTTCGTTACCGGCTCCGAAAGGGGGCACCATCGAGCGTACCGCAACGTCGGCGACGGGAGCTTCGAGCGGGACGCCCGATCCGGGCCGATGATTCAGGCGCTCAGCGACTTCAGGGGTTTGGATGCGCTGTTCTTAGACTTCGACAACGATGGGTTTCGGGATCTCGTCGTTGCCGGACAGCCCGCCACAAGTAACGGACGAGCCGTGTTCCTCTTCCGGAACACCGGCGCTGGAGAATTCCGGGATGCATCCTCCATCTTGCCAAACAACTTCGCTGCCGTCAGGCAAATAGCAGCCGTCGACTACGACCAAGACGGAGATATGGATCTCCTCGTCGAGGAGGTAGACGGAAAGGTGCGCCTCCTCCGCAACGAAGGTGGTAACGTCAACCATTATCTGAAAGTCCACTTGGTCGGCCTACGGTCCGGAAGCGGCAAGAACAACCACTTCGGCATCGGGGCGAGAGTGGAAGTCCGCGCGGGCGAGCACTACCAGGCGCAAGTGGTCACGGATCCGATGACCCATTTTGGCTTAGGTTCTCGCCGCACCCCAGATGCCGTGCGAATCATCTGGACAAACGGTGTTCCCCAAAACGTCGTTCGTCCAGAAGGCGATCGCGCCCTCGTCGAGAAACAGATTCTGAAAGGCTCTTGTGCGTTCATATATACGTGGAACGGTCGAGACTACGAGTTCCTCACCGACATCATGTGGCGCAGCGCCATCGGTATGCCTTTGGGGATCATGGGTGGGTCCACAGCTTATGCCTCTCCGGAAGCCTCACGGGAATACGTCTTGATCCGTGGGGAGTCGCTCAAGGCCAGGGACAGCGTCTACTCGCTGCAACTCACCGAGGAGCTTTGGGAGACTGCCTACGTTGACGAGCTCAAACTCATCCTAGTCGATCATCCCGAATCGATCGACGTTTATGTAGACGAGCGGTTCGTGCCGCCAGGGCCTCCCTCCTCCCGCCTCTTCGCCGTGGGACAAGAACATCTGCCGGTCGCCGCAAGCGATGGGCAGGGAAATGACGTTCTCGAACTCATCAGCAAGAAGGACGACCTCTACATATCGAACATGAACCCGGCAGCCTATCAAGGCATCACCAGTCTGCACGATCTGATTCTCGACCTCGGTGACCTCCCGGACACCGCCAGTGTGACACTGTTCTTGAACGGCTGGATCTTCCCCACGGATGCCAGCATCAACGTTGCGATGTCCCAGCGTGTGAACCTCGAACCGATCATGCCGTACCTGCAGGTCGTGGACGCGCAGGGCACGTGGGTTACGGGCGTTGAAGATCTGAGTTTTCCCGCGGGCAAGAATAAGACGGTCGTCGCCGAACTGACAGACCTGTTCCAGTCCGAGGACCATCGAGTGCGCATACGCACCAACCTGGAGGTCTATTGGGATTATATCTTCTTCACAACTTCTTCATTCCAAGGTGAGGTGCGACAGACGACGTTGAATCCAAGCTCGGCCGATCTTCATCATCGCGGCTTTTCCCGCGAGTACCGGAAGGGCGGCCGGTACGGTCCGCATTGGTTCGAGTATGGTGATGTGTCGACCGACTCCAGATGGTTGCCCATCGAAGGTCTGTACACCCGCTTCGGAGACGTGCTACCGCTGCTCTCGGAGCCGGACGATCAGTACATCATCATGGGCCCGGGGGACGAGGCTACCGTCGAATTTGCCGTCCCCGCCCTCCCAGTGCCCAGTGGTTGGAGGCGCGATTTCTTGCTCTATAGCACTGGCTGGATCAAAGACGCCGATCTGAACACGGCGGCCGGCAACACCGTCACGCCACTCCCGTTCCATGGAATGTCACGATACCCGTACGGAGGTGACGAGTCCTATCCAGCCGACAGCGAGCACCAGCGATATCTGGAGGTGTACAACACGAGGAGCGTTACCCTTCGCGATCACTGAGGCCCCGCGGCACCGGCCCCCGAGTTTCAGCAAGCTGCCAGGTCCACTCGTTTTGCGTATATTTCGCCGACGTACTCGGCGGCGTCCCTCCCCGGCGATGCGTCCTCCGGTGACGAGCAGTTTTCTCCCCAGCCTCTCCCGGGTACGCGACATTGAGCAACGAGAAGGAGATGTCGGTACGCCGTCCGGCGGCCGCCAGGTGTGAAGGTTTCTTCAAGGAGTGAACTTATGACAGTGCCTCGTCAGCGGAATCGTTCGAAACCCGAGGAGTGGCGGCACAAGCTCCTCATTTGCGTATCGGGCCTGCTGCTCTTCGAGACGCTGACGGGCTTATTCATCTTCTTGCTCCCGTTTTCAGTCTCGAATCAGGTGATGGTACTACTCCATACCGCCGTGGGCCTCGTGTTCCTCGTGCCATTCGCGTGGTATCAGATCCGCCACTGGCTCATCTATCGGCAGCTACGCATGTCCCATGTGAAGCTCACCGGCTATTTCGCCATGGTGGCAACCGTCGTTGCCATCGTGTCCGGCCTGGTGCTGACCGTTCAGGCATTATGGGCGACGCGTATCAGCTACGTGTGGGACTGGATACACATCGTCGCCACGTTTGCGTTGATCGTGTCCGTCGTTCCCCACATCCTCGTCCTCGTGATTCGTGGGGCACGAGCGGCTCGTGCGGCGGGCAGCGAGCCTGTGCTCGCAGCCGCGAGGAACGCTGGGCTGGGCTCACTTCTTATCACGGTCGCGCTCTTTGTGGCTGTTGCGCTGGGAGTGTACTGGTATGAGTCGCCGCGGATGGTGAACCAGTTTCCCCAGGACTACAGCTATCTCTACGGCCCGGACCGGCCGTTCGCCCCCAGCCTCGCACGCACGAACACTGGCCTGGCTTTCGATGCACGATCCATGAGCGGTTCCGAATCTTGTGGAACCGCGCGATGCCACGAGCAGATCGTGAAGGAGTGGAAGGTCAGTGCCCACCGTTACTCTGCGATGGACGCGGCATTTCAGTCGGTGCAGAAGGTGATGGCCGAGCAAAACGGTGCGGAGTCGACCCGCTATTGCGGCGGCTGTCACGATCCCGTCTCACTGTTTTCCGGAACCAAGAACGTATTCACCGAAGAACTGACCAACCTTGCTGGCTATCAAGAAGGAGTTTCCTGCATCGTTTGCCATGCAATCGAGGAAACCGACGTCAAGGGAAACGCGAACTACGTCATCACGCAACCGAACCGTTACATGTTCGAGCTCGACGAGGGTAGTACAGCCCGGTTCTTCAGAGATTTTCTCCTTCGGGCGTATCCCCGCTATCACGTGGAAACCCTCCAGCATCGTTTGTTCAAGAGCCCCGAGTTCTGCGCAGCGTGCCACAAGCAGTTCATCGATGAGGAGATCAACCAGGTCGGATGGGTGCAGCTCCAGAACCAGTTCGACAACTGGCGGAAGAGCAGATGGAACGAGCCGGGCAACCCAGAAGAGACGATCGAGTGCCGCGAATGCCACATGCCGTTGACGGAGTCGCACGACCCTGCCAGTGGGGACGTGCTCGATTACAACCGCTCGGCCAGTGACGGCAAGCACCGGAGTCATCGGTTTCTCGCAGCCAATCAGTTCATGCCGCTGGCGCTGAAACTCGAAGGGGCAGAGGAGCACGCGGAGCTGACGGAGCGGTGGCTACGGGGTGAGATCGAGATCCCCGAGATTGCCGACAAGTGGCGCCCGGGTCCCGCCGTTCCGCTGGAGCTCGTGGTGCCGGACACGGTGACGCCGGGAGAGGAAGTGAGGATTCAGGCGGTCGTGACGAACAACAAGGTCGGCCACGACTTCCCCACCGGGCCACTCGATATCATTCAAGCCTGGGTGGAGATCGTGGTGAAAGACCAAGCTGGCAACATCGTGTTCCAGTCAGGGAGCAGAGACGACAGACATTTCATTGAGCCCGGTTCCTTCATTTTCAAAGCAGAACCCGTCGACCAGTTCGGCAACTTGATCGACCGGCACAATCTCTGGGAAATGGTCGGCGTGCGATATCGGCGCTCCATGTTTCCCGGAGCGTCCGACAGAGCGGAATTCGGCTTCTCGTGCCCCGCAACGACACTCCCCGGGCAAGGCCGTGAGGGCGAGGCTCCACCACCCCTCGACGCCGACGTTGAATTCCAGGCACCCGGCACGCAAGCAGCGACGTTGCACGTATCGGCGAAGTTGCTCTACAGAAAGGCAGACCAGTTTCTGCTGAACTTTCTGTTCGGTGAGGGTGCCAACCTGACCGCTCCGGTCACCGTCATGTCGGAGGATGAGAAAACGATCGTCGTGAGGCCGCTGGAATCGTCCTAGACGATGTTCGCCGCGATACCACGACGTCGAAGGCTCATTCTCCTGACGGCGGGCCTTGGCGGGCTCTTCGTTACCGTAGCTGCGGTCGCCGTGTGGGTTGCCGCGAGGCCGGAACCCACCTACCGACCTGGTGAGCCAGTCGCAGGGCTGAAAGCCGATCTCGCCCGGCTCATCCCTTCGGATCACCCGCAGATCACTTTTGCAGACGCCACCCGAGACGCCGGGATCTATTTCCAGCACTTCTCCGGGCAACGGTCATCGCAGCTGCCGGAAGACATGGGATCTGGCGCGGCCTGGGGTGACTTCGATAACGACGGCTGGTTGGACCTCTATGTAGTCAACGAAGTTGGTCCGCTGACATCCGCAGACGACGGCGAAGTCGCACAGTCTCCTGCCCATGCGGCGTTATATCGCAACGCGGGCGACGGCACCTTTCGTGAAGTCAGTGCGGAGGCCGGCGTTCAGTTCCAGGGCTGGGGGATGGCGGTGGCGTGGGGAGACTACGACAACGACGGTTGGCTGGATCTCTTCGTGTCAGCGTACGGCGACAACGTGCTGTATCACAACGATAGAGACGGCACGTTTACCGACCGGACCCAGGAGGCCGGGCTCGGTGAGGCCCCTGGGTTTTGGGCTGGGGTGTGTTGGGGAGATTTCGATCGAGATGGCTTTCTCGATCTCTACGTGACGGGATACGTCAAGTATCGATATCTGGCCGACCAAGAAGCATTGCTGCAATACGACGTCGAGCAGCCCGCCGGCATCAATCCGTCGTCGTTCGAGCCGGAAAGAAATCTCCTGTATCGCAACAATGGGAACGGGACGTTCAGTGAGATGGCCGCAAACGTTGGTGTGTCCGGCGAAATGGGACGGAGTCTCGGCGCCGCGTGGTCCGACTTCGACGATGACGGCTGGCCCGATCTGTATGTGGCAAACGACGTATCCGATAACGTGCTGTACCGAAACGAGCGGAATGGAGTCTTCACCAATATCAGCCTTGCCGCTCGGGTCGCGGACTACCGGGGCGCGATGGGACTCGCCGTCGGTGACTGGGACGGGGATGAGGACATGGATATGTTCATCACGCACTGGATAGCACAGGAGAATGCGCTGTACAGCAACCTCCGGTCGGAGTTGCGTGCCCTTAGTTCCGACACTCTCCAGCCTCTGCAGTTCATGGACGAGGCAGACCGATATGGCCTGGGGCAAGTTGCGCTGGACTTCATCGGATGGGGAACGTCTTTCATTGATTACAATAACGACGGCCGCCTGGATCTCTTCGTCGTGAACGGCAGCACGTTGCAGCAAGAGGACGATCCACAGCTCCTCATACCGATGACCGACCAACTGTTTTGGAATCGCGGTGCGGACGACGGATTCTACGATGTGTCTCCGGTAAGCGGTGAGTACTTCGGCCGCGCCTACGTGGGTCGAGGCGCGGCGTTCGGGGACTACGACAACGACGGGGACGTGGACGTCTTTGTGGTCAATAACGGCGGACCAGGCGTCTTGTTGCGCAACGAAGGCGGTAATCGCAATCCATGGCTGAAGGTGCGGCTCGATGGCAAGCGGAGTAACCGGTCCGGGGTTGGTGCGAGACTGCGACTCGTTGCAGGCGAGACGGTGCAGCTCCGTCAGGTGGGGGCACAGAGCCCTTACCTCTCGCAAAATAGTCTCGTTCAGCACTTCGGCCTCGGCGCGCTGCAAACGGTGGACACACTGGAGATCACATGGCCAAGTGGATTACGCCAAGTCGTGCTGCATCCGGTACTCAATCAGATCCTGCATGTCTCAGAGGAAGAGACGGTTCAAAATGCCGCCGATACACCGCAGGAATCCTCAGCGGTCAATGAGGCGGGGCAAAGGTCGGCAGCCAAGGCACCTACAGCGCAGCAGTGAGGCGACGGACAATGGCTAGGAGGGGTGAGGCGCACGCAGCGCGGCCGGTGTCCGGACCGTGAAGCGTATCGCCGGCTTCCTCATCACGATCGCCTTGGTCTTTGCGGCGGTCACCGTCTTGAAGAATCGGCCCTCCGGAACGGAGAGCAGTGCCGATTCCACCGCGATCTCCGTCGAGGACCGGGATCGGATCCAGCGCTTCTGGGAGACTTACCGCCGGGCCACCGAAGAACGGATTGCCGGACGTTTAGGAGAGGCAGCGGAGGAGTACGCTCGTGCCCTGGCGCTGGATGCCGAGCATCACGACGCACTCTACTATATAGGTAACATGCATTTCGCTCTGGGTGACCTCGACGCCGCCGAGCGAGCCTGGCGGCGCCTGGTGGAGGTCGACCCCACCAGTGCCCGCGCACATTCGCAGTTGGGCACGCTGTACTTCTGTGTCGGTGAGGACATGCCCCTCCAGCCCGAAAGGGCCGCGGCCGAGTTTCAAAGGGCTCTGGTAATCAACCGTGAAGAGACGGGCCCACTCCTTCATCTCGGCGAGATCGCGCTGGTCCAGGGCGACTTAGAGAATGCGCTCTACTATTTCGATGCGGTCGTCGGTTCGAACTACTCCAGCGTGGAGGCACACTTCTACAAGGGCTACATCGCATGGCAGAGAGGTGCGGCCGACCAAGCATCAGAGCTGTTGGCAACTGCGACTCGCTACGCGCGACCCGCAGAGCCTGTGGAAGGCGTCGCCGGTGAAGGCGATACCAGAAATGGTGCTGCGATGGTGAGCATCCCCACCAGGTGCCAAGCGATGCAAGCTCGAGTGGATGAACTCCGAGAGCTCGCTGACGATGAGGTTCCACAGGTTGAACCTACGTATCGGGAGTTCGACGATTTGCTGCAGGACGTGCGAAAGAAGCTCCCGCAGTCGGCCAGCCGCTGACGAGGCGGGCCAGGGCTTCTCAATCCCGCCCGCCCGACCCCGTCACCTCGTTCCCAGCGATCCACACCGATTCAATGCTTCGCGTGTTCGTGATATCTATCAGCGGATCGTCGCGTAACACCACGAAGTCCGCCCATTTTCCAACCTCGATGACGCCTTCGTCCAGGCCGAGGCACCTGGCTGCATCGCCTGTCGCCGTTGGCCCCCTACGGGTGCATCGCCGCCAGATCCAGGAGATACGCGTAGTCGAACGCAATCTCCTTGTACCGGCGGAAGCGACCCGACGCCCCACCGTGACCCGCCTCCATGTTCGTCTTCAAGATCAAGCGATTTTCGTCGGTCTTCATCGCCCTGAGCTTGGCCACCCATTTGGCAGGCTCCCAGTATTGCACTTGGGAATCATGGAGACCGGTGGTCACCAGCATGTGGGGGTAGTCTCTCGCAGTCACATTGTCGTATGGCGAGTAAGACAGCATGTAATCGAAGTACTGCTTTTCATTGGGATCCCCCCACTCGTCGTACTCGGAGGTGGTGAGCGGAATGCTCTCATCGAGCATCGTGGTCACCACGTCCACCCACGGCACGTGCGTAACGATGCCATGGAAGAGATCGGGCCGCATGTTGACCACTGCTCCCATGAGGAGCCCCCCGGCACTCCCACCCATGGCGTAAAGCCGGTTCCGGTTTGCATATCCCTCGTTCGCCAGATGCTCGGCGCACGCGATGAAATCGGTGAACGTGTTCTTCTTCTTCAAGAGCTTCCCGTCCTCGTACCACCAACGCCCCAACTCTTGGCCACCGCGTACGTGCGCGATGGCGAAGACGAATCCCCGATCGAGGAGACTCAGTCGAGGCGAGCTGAAAGCGGCATCCATGCTGGCACCGTACGAGCCGTAGCCGTAGAGCAGCAGCGGGTTGGAGCCGTCTCGCCTCATCCCTTTTCGGTATACGAGTGAGATGGGCACCTTCACGCCGTCGGATGCCGTCGCAGACAGCCGTTCGGTCACGTAATCCCCGGGGTCGAATCCGCCCAGAACCTCGTCCCGCTTCATGAGCATCTGTTCCCGGGTCTCCATGTCGTAATCGTAAACGGAGTTCGGTGTGGTGAGCGAGGTATAGTTGTAACGCAGCACCCTGGTATTGAAATCCGGATTGATCCCAATGCTGGCCCTGTACGCCGGCTCGCCAAAATCGAGGTAGTGCTCCCCAGAGCCGTCCCACGGCATGACCCGAAGCAGGGTCAGGCCGTCTTTCCGCTCCGAGACCACCAGCTGGTCTGCAAAAATCTCGAAGCCACCCAACAGCACCTCGTCCCGGTGGGGGATCAGCTCCTCCCATGCTGACTTCCGGGTATCGGAGACAGGGGTCCGCATCAAGCGGAAGTTCTTGGCCCCGTCGTTGGTCCTGATGTAAAAGTGATCCTCGTAGTGGTCGACGCTGTATTCGTGATCCCGCTCCCGGGGCAACAAGATGCGGAACTCGCCTGCGGGATCGTTGGCGTCCATGTAGCGGTACTCGCTGCTCAGCGTCTGGAACGAACCGATCATGATGTAGGCTTTTGACTTGGTCCGGAACACGAAACTGGAAAACTCCTCGTCGGTCTCCTCGTAGACTAGCGCGTCCTCCGACGCATCCGTACCCAGCACGTGACGGTAGATCCGATAGCGCCTCAGCGTCTCCGGATCCTGCATGGCGTAGAACAGCGTCCGGTTATCGTTGGCCCAGGCGATGTTGGTGGTGACGCTCGGAATCAGGTCCTCGAGGGTCTCACCGGTGACGAGGTTCTTGAACCGAATCGTGTTGATTCGCCGGCCGACGGTGTCGACGGTGAAGGCGAGAATGTCCTGGTTGAAGCTCACCGCACGGCCACCCACCGAGAAGAATCCATGCCCCTCCGCCATTTCGTTGACGTCCAGCATGACTTCCTCCGCCGCGTCCAGCGATCCCTTCTTCCGGGCGTAGATCGGATACTCCTCGCTTTCTTCCCAGCGGGTGTAGTACCAGTAGTCGTCCAGCCTGTACGGAACCGATGTGTCGGTCTCCTTGATGCGCCCCTTGATCTCTTCGAAGAGCTGCTCCTGCAGCTCCTTGGTATGAGCCATGACGGCCTCGGTGTACTCGTTCTCCGACTCGAGGTATGCGAGGACATCGGGATTGTCCCGCTCCTTGAGCCAGAAGTAGTTGTCCGTCCTGGCGTATCCGTGGTTTTCGAGCTTCGTTGGAATGACTTTGGCCATGGGCGGTTGGGGAGGATGCTGAGCGTTCACTTGAATAGGGTAAACAATAAACATAACTAGCAAGCCGACGAGGGCTCGCGACGCGAAGCACTGTCTCATCGTTCGCTCCAAGCGTAATGCGAGAATAACATCGCCATCACAACACAATCTAAACCCGTTCAGGAAACCCCGCGCACCTCGGCCGCCGGTACGATTCGCTCTCCCTCAGCCTCTCCGACTTCATCCGCGCTTCCTCCACCATCCACTCGAACTCTGGATCAGGCTCGGTGAAGGCCTCGAGGAACGCCGCCCAGTGTTCGGCGTGAACGGGTCTCCGCATTGGGTAGCAGGAGCGAGTTCCTGTGCCCGTTAGCCACCGCCCAAAACCGGCACCGCAGACGGTCCTTGCCTCTTCGCAGCCAGGATCTCAGAGGCAATCTCCTCAATCGGCTTGTCCGTCACCTCCACCACGGTCCACCCTGGGTGTCGACGGAAGAGATCTCGGGCACACGCCAGCTCCCGACGCACGTGGTCCAGATGAGCGTACTCCCCCGCGGCTCCGCCCAAGTGCTCGTCCCGCACCCGCCGGAGCGCGGCAAGACGGTGCGCGTTCGTCTTGAGTCCAAAGACCCTCTCGGGCGGAAGCTGCGAGAGAATCGCTGGCACGGGCAGACCAAGCACCACCGGCACATTGGCCACCAACCATCCGCGAAAGGCGAGGTACACGCTGAGCGGCGTCTTGAACGTTCGAGAGACCCCAACGAGCACGATCTCCGCTTTCCGCAACTCTTCCACCCGCTGACCGTCATCGTGCCGGAAAGCGAACTCCATCGCTTCGATGCGACGGAAATACTCCTTGTTGAGCTGCCGAAAAAGACCCGGCCTCTCGGCCGGAGAGCTCGCGAAGCGCTCGGCCAGACGGCCCAGCAACGGCCCCATCAGGTCGACGCTGTCGACGTCGTACAGTCGGCAGAGCTCGCCAATCGCGTCCCGCAGTCCCTTGGACACCACCGTGTACACGATGAACCCACGCACCTCAGCGGCCTCCTCGACTACCGCGATGGCCTGTTTCCTCGTGCGCACCTCGGACCGCCGCTCGAACGTCACGACAGTATCCCGAAACTGCGTCAACGCAGCCTGCAGCGTCTGTTCCGCCGTCCTTCCGCTGCCGTCAGAGACGATGAAGACGTAGTGCATAGCAGGGGCATATATGTGGGCCAGCGTGTGAATTTTCCGTGAAATCGAGAGTCACCGGTCGCCGCGCATGATGCTGGCTCGCTCGGCAGCGCCCTCTGCCCTCTGCCTCCCGCCCGCTTGCCAACCCACGCCTATCTCCTACTATCCCTCGGCATTCAACCAGCTTCAAACGTCTTGGAGGCTCAACCATGTTCCGCTGTCGATCCCACATCGTTTCGATCCCATTCGCTGTCATCGCGACCCTGATCCCCTCGCAGTCCGAGGCACAGCGCGACGATGCGGCGACTCCGCCCTCGGTCGAGGAAAAAACCCAGGGTATGACCCACCTTGATGGCTATTTCGATCTCTATTGGGACGAGTCGGACGGCAAGCTCTACTGGGAGATCGACAAGTGGGACACAGAATTCCTCTACCAGATCTCTCTGCCCGCCGGTCTGGGCAGCAACCCTGTGGGTCTCGATCGCGGGCAACTGGGAGGGACCTCCATCCTGGAAGCGCGACGCGTCGGGCCCAGAGTACTTCTCGTCGAGCCCAATCATCGATATCGGGCGCTCAGCGCGAACGCCGCTGAGATTCGAGCCGTCGAAGATGCCTTTGCGCCATCGACGCACTGGGGATTCGGCACAGCGGCCCGTACCGGGGACCGGGTGCTCGTCGATGCCACGGAGTTTTTCCTGCGCGACGCGCACGGCATCGGGAAACGTTTGAAGGACACCGGCCAAGGCACGTTCAGGCTCGACGACAGCCGGAGCGTGTTCTACCTGCCTCGCACGAAAGCGTTCCCCCAGAACACCGAGATCGAGGTCGCCCTCACCTTCACGAGTGACGAGCCCGGTCGCCTGGTACGCAGCACCGCCGCGAGCGGCGAAGCCGTGACGCTTCGGGTACATCATTCACTCGTGCAACTCCCAGGTTCGGGATACATGCCACGAGCTGCCGATCCGCGCGTCGGCTCATTTGGCATCACCTTCTATGACTACGCCACGGCGATCGACGAGCCCCTCGACGTCCGGTGGATCGCTCGACACCGCCTGGAGAAGCGGGACCCCTCGGCTCAGCGCTCGGAGCCGGTCGAGCCCATCGTCTATTTCCTCGATCCAGGAACACCCGAGCCGATTCGCAGCGCCCTCATCGAGGGTGGCTCCTGGTGGAACGATGCGTTCGAAGAAGCGGGGTTCGTCCACGCGTTTCGAATCGAAATGCTCCCCGAGGACGCCGACCCCATGGATCTGCGATACAACATGATTCACTGGACGCATCGCTCCACCCGAGGCTGGTCGTACGGGTCCACCGTCATCGATCCCCGCACGGGAGAGATTCTGAAGGGGAACGTGAACCTCGGAAGCCTGCGCTTGAAGCAGGACTATCTCCTCGGGATGGGGCTCGCACCAACTGTCGGTGCCGAGTTCGGGACCTGTGATCTCGGTGGCGGTCCCACGTTCGAGTATCTCACTGACATCGCCGATGGCGATCCCGTGCAGATGGCCCTGGCTCGCGTTCGGCAGCTTTCGGCCCACGAGATCGGGCACACCCTCGGCCTCGCCCATAATTACATCGCCAGCACCTACGGCCGTGCCAGCGTCATGGACTATCCGGCGCCGCTGGTCACCATCACCAACGATCGCACGCTGGATCTTTCCGACGCGTATGCGGTGGGCATCGGCGAATACGACAAGCTCGCTATCGAGTGGGCCTACAGCGTGCCGCCCCCGGGCGTCGACGAGGAGGATTTTCTGGAACGGATCGTTCAGGACGGGCTCCGTCGGGGGATCCGGTTTCTGACCGACCAGGATGCCCGGCCGGCAGGTGGTGCGCACCCTCTTGCCGGCCTCTGGGACAACGGGGATGATCCGATCACCATGCTGCGCCACGAAATGGAGGTGCGCCGCATCGGGCTCGAGAGGTTCTCCGAGCAAGCCGTCCGCGAAGGTGAACCCCTCGCGAGCCTCGAGAAAGTGCTTGTCCCCCTCTATCTCCACCATCGCTACCAGGTGGAAGCGGCGGCCAAGAGTATCGGAGGCGTAGACTACAGTTTCGCGCTTCGCGGCGATGGCCAGACGCCACTCACGATCGTCCCGCCCGATCGCCAGCTCGCCGCCTTGGATGCCGTCCTCGAGACCGTGCGTCCAGAGGCGCTTGCCTTCCCCGAGCGCGTCCTTCGCATGATCCCTCCCCGAGCATTCTTCACGACGCCGGGCGAGATCTTCGCAAAACGCACTTCGCCGACGTTCGACCCGCTGGGCGCCGCGGCGACGGCGGCAGAGCTCGCGCTCGGGTTCGTCCTCCAACCTCACCGGATGGCGCGACTCGTGGAATTTCACGGGCGCGACAATGCCTACCCATCGCTGGAGAGCGTAGTCGATCGAGTCCTTGCGGTAACATGGGAGGAATCGCCGCGCCGCGACACGTATCACGCCGAACTGCAGCGCACCGTCCAGCGCGCGGTCCTCGACCTCATGATAGCACAGGCGGGTAGCGGCGATAACACCCCACAAGTCCGGGCCATCCTCGGTGCCAGGATCACCGAGCTGGGCGAGCGGCTCGAGTCCCGAGGCGAGCGGTCACCGCACCAACAGCTTGCCCTCGAGGATATCCAACGGTGGCGGGATCGACCCGAAGGGATCACGTCGCCCAGCGCCCCTCCCGAGGCACCTCCAGGTAGCCCCATCGGGCAGCGGTAGGACACCACGCCCAACCGCCCCGCCGGGTGTGAGGTGTGAGATGCACAACCTCACACCTCACACCTGGCACCTCACACCATTACCTTGCCACCCATGTCTCGAGACAAAAAGCCGGCGACCGCCGCAACGAAGCACCAGCCGGCCTGGCCCCACGGGTTTCCCCGCCCCGTGGTCGTCATGAGCAAGTGTCTCGAGCTCGAGGCCTGCCGGTACAACGGACAGGCCGTTCGCGCCCCATTCGTCCTGCAACTGGCACCCTTTGTCGAGATCAAACCGGTGTGCCCCGAGATCGAGATCGGTTTGGGCGTTCCGCGCGATCCCATCCGCCTCGTGACCGTCGACCGGCGCCAACACCTGATCCAGCCGAGCACGGGGAGAGATCTGACCGAGGAGATGCAGTCGTTCGGTGTCGATTATCTGTCGTCGGTGGGCGAGGCAGACGGTTTCATCCTCAAGAGCCGGTCACCCTCGTGCGGCATCAAGGACACGAAGGTGCACGATTCCGGTGATCGCCCCAATCCCATCGGTAAGGGTGCCGGGATGTTCGGCGCCGCCGTGCTCGATCGCTTCCCCCATGCCGCAATCGAGGACGAGGGGCGGCTCACCAACCTCCAGATCCGGCATCACTTCCTGACGAAGCTGTTCGCCCGTGCTGCTTTTCGCCAAGTGAAGCGGCTACGTGCGCCGGCCGCCCTGGTGCAGTTCCACACCGCCTACAAGCTCGTGCTCCTCGCTTCTCACCAAGCCGAGCTCCGACTCCTCGGGCGCATTGTGGCCAATCATGAAAAGAAGCCCGTCGATGACGTACTCGCCGACTACGAGCAACACTTGGGTCACGCCCTGGCGCACCCCGCCCGTCGCAAGTCACACATCAACGTGCTCATGCACGGGATGGGTTACTTTGCCAAGCGTCTCTCGGCGGCCGAGAAAGCGTTCCTCCTGGAATCGCTGGAGGTCTTTCGCGAGGGACGTGAATCGCTCACCGGCCCGCTGGCCGTGATGCAGTCGTGGATTGCACGCTTTGGGGAAGAGTACCTGGCCAGCCAGCGCTACTTTGCTCCGTACCCGCGGGAGTTACGGGATCTCAGGGATTCGGGCCGGAAAGGTGGATTGGCCGAATGACAACCTCGATGTGACGCTGAGGTCCCGGCGTGCTCGGCGCCGGGCCATGGCCCTGCGTCGAGCAGGGACGATCACCTGCCGACATACCCTGTCAAGGGCGTGTGCCACGCCGCTTGGCGTCGTACGCTTCGATAGCGTCGGTGACGATTCGGTAGGCGGTCTCGGCTGATTGCCATCCGAGGATGGCTGTCTGCTTTCCTTCCAGATCTTTGTACACCTCGAAGAAGTACTCCAGTTCCTTCAGGATGTGCTGTGGGAGGTGGCCAATGTCTCGGGTCTCCGCAAAACGGGGATCCCGTTCCGGAACGGCGAGCACTTTCTGGTCAATCCCGGCTTCGTCCCGCATCTCCAGAACTCCGACGACCCGGGCCGACAACACGCATCCGGTGAAAGTAGGCTCCGTCACCAGCACCACCACATCCAGCGCATCGCCATCCGGTGAGAGGGTGCTCGGGATGAAACCGTAATCCCCAGGGTACTGCATCGGGGTGTACAGGACCCGATCGAGCCGAAACACGCCCTCCGAGGGATCGAACTCGATCTTGTTCCGTGTTCCCTTGGGGATCTCGACGATCACATTGACGGCGGCGGGCGCTCCGACGCCCGCCGGGAGATCATAGAGACCCATTACAGCTCCCCCTCCCAGCTCCCTGCCGCGCTTTACGAGGACACATGGCTGCTCTCCGGAGCATCTTATACCTTTCACGGCATGACATACGCACTCATGACGAGCGGTGGCAAGGATTCGATGCTTGCCCTCGACCGCGCCCTCCAGCAGGGGTTAGACGTCGTCCTCCTCGCGAACATCTACGACCGAGATTCGCATCGGGTCCGGTTCCACGGCGTCCGGCACGAGTTGATCCGGGCGCAGGCCCGGGGCATCGGGCTCGAAGCTCGGACCGTGCCCACAACACCCGAGGCCTTCGAGGCGGTCTTCCTCGATCTCCTCACCAAGCTCAAATCCAAGGGGATCACCGGGATGATCTTCGGCAACATCCACCTCGAGGAGGTGCGCGCTTGGTACGAGACGCGCGTGCGCGACGCCGGCCTCGATCACCGGGAGCCATTGTGGGGACAGTCGCCCATCGACGTGTGCCGCGAGGGTGTGGACCGAGGATTCAAGACGCTCGTCGTCAGCGGCGACCTCAGCCTCGGTGCCGCCGATCTGGTGGGTCGTGGGCTCGACCATGAGTTCCTGCGGGAGATCGGCCGCCGTCCCGGTGTGGATCCCTGCGGAGAGCATGGCGAGTTCCACACGTTCGTCTACGACGGTCCCATCTTCCGGAAGCCGGTCCCCTTCGAGCGAGGCAGACTGGTGGTCATCGAGGGTCATCGGTTTCTAGACCTCATCCCGGCAGGCGAGCTTGCCGGGGCGACCTAGTGCCCCCTCGACGCCGTCGAGCACCGATACGAACTCACCGCCGAAATAGTACTCCAGCTCGTGACGTAGCCCGCGATAGAGCGTGGGCCCCGAGTCCAGACAGATCAGGCTGTGGTCGTCCACGTCGTCAGACGGGCACAGCGTCCGCTCAAAGAAGGTGATGGGGAAGAGACAGTCGACCATCGACTTCAGGTCGTGATAGTCGATCCCATTGCTCAGGCAATAGGCGTGAAGGAGGCATCCCCGAGCCTGTCGATTCAGGAAGACGCAGTGCCCCGACTCCACTCGCGTCCGGAGTGACCCACCGCCGGGAACTTCCGGGTCGTCTTCGACCTCATCGGTGAACCACCGCCCCCTCGACACGCCGACAAACGCCTCCAGATCGTCGGCGTGCGCACGAATCCGCTCCACGTGCCAGAGATCGACGTCTACTCCGTGATCGCAACAGGCGTCCTCACAGAAGGAGCAACTGAGACAGTGGGTAAAGTACATGCGTCGGAAGATGTCCACATCGATGCGATCGATGATGGGCGCGCCGTACCTGCTGGGGAACCGACGCGGCAGTCGTGTGTAACGCTTTGGGCGGGTTGCCATGCCGCCCGGGAATGTAACCATGGACGCCGCGACGGCCCCCCTCTGACTCAGGCCAGGGGCGGCGGCGTGGTGTCCCAGGCGCCGAGCAGAACCGCTCCGCTGGCGCGTCCCGCGAACCTCCTGTTACGATAGAGTCATGGCTACGGCTTCGACTCGCCCGACGACCTCGAAGGCCGTTGCCCCATCTTTTCCCCGGCTCGTCATCGAGAACGTACGACCGACCGTCGACGGCGGTCGCAATCCCGTCAAGCGTGTGATCGGCGACGAGGTGGAGGTGGAGGCGACGGTCTACAAGGAGGGACACGACCTCATCGCGGCACGGATCCGCTATTGCGGCCCGGGCGAGCGAGAAGCCCGTACCGCGCCCATGGGCTACGACCGGAACCTCGACCGCTGTCGCGGTTCGTTCCAAGTTGACCGCATTGGGCGCTGGTGGTTCACGGTAGAGGCTTGGACCGACCGGTTCGCCACCTGGCGCGAAGACCTCGAGAAGAAGGCCGACGCCGGCCAGGATACCCATTCGGATCTCCTGGAGATCGCCAACGGGCAAAGACGGCGCTGGGAGACGAGCTCAATACCCTCATGGAGCGCCATCTCGAACCGGACGACGTCACCGGGGCGCCCGAGTATCCCGTGGAGGTAGACCGAGCGCTGGCGGCCTGCGCCGCGTGGTACGAGATGTTTCCCCGTTCGCAGGGAACCGAGCCAGGGCGCCCCGGGACCTTCGATGACGCTGCAGGCCGGCTGCCGGCCCTCGCCGAACTCGGCTTCGATATTGTGTACCTGCCGCCGATCCATCCAATCGGCCACTCGCACCGCAAAGGCCGGAACAACAGCCTAGTTGCAAAACCCGACGACCCCGGCAGCCCCTGGGCCATCGGCAATGCAGACGGCGGCCACACGGCTATCGAACCCAAGCTTGGCACGCTTGAAGATTTCGGGCGGTTCGTCGAGCGCGCACGCGCCCTCGGGATGGAGGTCGCGCTGGATTACGCGCTCCAGTGTTCGCCGGACCATCCCTGGGTCAAGGAACATCCCGATTGGTTCTTCATTCGTCCGGACGGCAGCATCAAGTATGCCGAAAACCCGCCCAAGAAGTACGAGGACATCTATCCCCTGAACTTCACGTGCAAAGACCACATGGCGCTGTGGCGG
>JBDHDH010000030.1:0-36082 GCA_039591615.1 Gemmatimonadota bacterium
TAGAACGGATTCCGGCAGCTGTTTCGCCTGGCGATCCGACCCACGTCCTCGGCAAGGCAAGAGTGCTCGTCCAGAAAGCCCTGGAGCCGTGGACCGTCCACCGCTGGGTCGTCGAACTGCAGATTGTTGCCGACGAAGGCCCGGTCGTTCGAACCGTCTCCATCGGCGTTCGCGTCGCCGTCGATGACAGGCGTCCACGGCTGACCCGAATACGTTTGCCAGATACCGCTGATCGAGATATCGAGCGGCAGATTCACGATCCCCGACACCACGAATCGATGGGGGCGCGAAAAGTCCGAAGGGCCCCAAGTGCCACTGACCTCGTCGCCGCGCTCACCCAGGTCATTCGGGTTCCCCGCGGTCGGCGTCTCGAAAATGGCCGTACTCGATATGCAGCAGGAGTACGAGGCATTGTCCTTCGAATTGGTATAGGTATACCCGGCCTGCCAGCTAAACGTCCTGCCCCGCTGCTCCAACCCGACTGAAAGCTGGTACGTGCGCGCCTCGGCAGTGCTCACGTGGACCAGCCCGTCAGCGATGCTCGACGTGACGCGGTTGTCGCCAAACCCGGGATCGCCATCCCCCGTGTCGAGCTCAGCCGCCGGAGCGAAGACCGGCCGCCCTTCGATCGCCGACGAGAACTGCTGGCCAAGCAGATTCTGATCCTCAACGTAGAAGTTGTTCTTCGTGTCCGAGTAGAGGAAGTCGAAATCCACCTTCATGTTGCCCGGCAGCGCCTGCGTAAAACCAAGACTCGCCTTCCACGTGCGGGGATACTCGAAGTTGGGATCGAACAAGTTGATGTTGGGTGTCCCGGCGAATCCAAATCCCGCGCAGGAGGTTGGCACGGACGCCCCAGGGCGACTCGGGTCGAAATTCCTGAATACATCGATGACGGGAACGTCCCCGTCGCTGAAGCAAAGTTGGAAGATCGAGTTCGCACCGCTGTTGAGGAGCGAGTTGGAATACAGCACCGACGGGAACCTGCCGAAGAAGAGCCCCGCACCACCGCGGATGACCGTCTCTCCCCGCCCCGATGGATCGTAGGTGAAGCTGAGCCGGGGCGAGATATTGGTATCTTCGGCCTTGGTGTCGTTCCGGAGCCCGAGATCGGCGACGAGGTCGTCGTTGAGCGGTGCCGTATCCGGCGTCTTGGTGATGTCCATCCGCACGCCACCAGTCAGCGTCACCTTGTCGCTGACGTGCCAACTATCCTGAGCGTAGAACGAGAGCTCGTACGTCTTGTAAACGACTTCCGGAATGACGTCGTCACCGGTGAAGAACTGCCCGTCCGGTCCTGGATTCGGTAGGGTCCGCTGGAAGTCATCGACGATGCCGTTTTCGAAATCGGACAACCCGTCGAAATCGTACTGGCCCTGTTGACCGAAAGCAAATGCGTTTGTGTAATCGAAATAGTTGAAGTGCATCCCGAGCTTCAGGGCATGATCGCCGGCGCGGATACTCAGGTTGTTGATGAACTCGATGGTGGTCTCCTCGAGATTGTTGGGCAGCACAGGGTCGTTGCAGCACTCGAGCCCCACGAACTGGTCACCGATCCCGTCCCCGTCGAAGTCACTGCTCACGAAGACTTCCATTTCGGGGAGCAGCGTGTTGGCCTCACGGGGCCGTGGCTCGAAGGCAACCTGCACCCGCGCTTCGTTCCAGACGTCGGGCGAAAATACGGAGTTGAGGGACAGTACTGTCGAATTCCCCGTGTTGTTGAAGACCCCCCCGTTGAGCCCGGTCTCATCCGAGCTGACCCGATCGCCCAACTGCTGGAGGTCTGTGTAATTGTGGCGTAACGTGAGCCGATGGGCGTTGGAGATCTGCCAATCGAGTCGGCCAAAGAGCGTCCACTCGTCCTGGGTCTGGCTGAACTGCCCAGTCTCATCCTGTACGCCGTAGACTCGGTTGAGAATCTCCAGGAAGCGGGCAACGCTATCTGGGTGGGCCCGCTGTGATTCCACATCGGGTACATCGGTCGGGCTCGGGAGCGCGAATACCGGCTCGTTCCGGTCCTGGCGCTCTACCGCCAAATAGAAATGGAGCTTGTCCCGCACGATGGGACCCGACAGGGTGCCACCGAGCTGCCGGACCGAGAATTCGGGCTCGCGGTCGAAGAAGTCCTTCTTCGTGATCTTGTCGTCGCGGAAGTACCCGAACGCCGATCCATGAAAGTCGTTGGTGCCCGTCTTGGTAACGGCATTGATCGTCCCGCCGCTGAAGAAGCCGTACTCGACGTCGTAGCCGTTGACGATGATTTGGAACTCCTTGACGCTCTCGATGGAGAACGCGAAGGGAATGCGATCCGACCCACGGGCCTCACCACCGAAGAACGTTCCCGTGGTGCCGGCGCCGTCGATCTTGATGAGATTGGCGCCGCGGCGCCCACCGCCCAGGGAGAGATTCCCGCCCGTGCCGTCGCCGATATCCACGCCGACTTTCGGGGAAAGAGCCACCAGGTCGGCGAAGTTGCGTCCCTGCACCGGGATCGCCTCCACCTGCTCGGACGAGATGAGATCCACGACGCCGCTCTGGTCCGGGTCGATGAGCGGGGTCGCCTCGGCCGTGACCGTCACTTCGGCGATTTCGACCGCGGTGGCCGCCAATTGGAAGTTCAAGAGCCCGGTCTGGCCGAGCCGAACCGTGATAGGTGTTTCGACGGGGCTGTAGCCAAGGCGCCTCGCCTGGATCCGGTAGCTACCCACGGGCAGGGCGGGGAACCCGTATTCCCCGCGGTCGTTGGCCGTGACCGACGTTCTCACGCCCGTGGCCGTGTTGATTGCCGTGACTTCCGCACCCTCCACAACCTCGCCGGTCGCCCCCATCACCCTGCCCCGGATCGCACCCGTAGTCCGCTGGGCTTCCGCGGTGGCTGGGATGATGGCGAGAACTGCGAGAGTTGCGAGGAGCGCGACGATCTTCATACCAAACCAGTGCATAGGATCATCTCCTCGGAATGAGTAAGGATGAGGGGCTTCCAGCATGTGCGAGACATGTGCCTACAGCTGCGGTGAGGGCTGCTGTAATTGACGCTGCGGTACCGGTCCGGTCAAGCCGTTTTCGGGGCCTGTTTCAGGCGCGGACGCCCTCTATTTCGAGACACTTGGTAGGTGAACGGGCCGCCGGTTCTTGGGGCGGCAGCAGGCCCACACCTCAGCCGTCGAGAACGATCTCGAAGCTGATCCCGACCGCCCGCACCGAGTGGGTGAGGCAGCCCATCGAGATGAACTTGGCCCCCGCCTCCGCGTAGGGTCTGGCCAGCTCTGGGGTGATTCCGCCGGAAGCCTCGATGGCGACCTCAGGGCCCGCCCGCCTCACCCAGGCCGCCACCCGCTCGGGCGACCGGTTGTCCACGAGGATTCGCCGTACTCCCGCCGCCAGGGCCTGGTCCAGTTGCGCTTCGGTCTCCACCTCAACGATCACCGGAACGCCTGTGGGCACCGCCTGAACTGCCTGGCTCAGCGACTGGCCCGTCCCCCCGAGCAACGCCCAATGGTTGTCCTTCCACAGGACCGCGTCCCCGAGCGACAGCCGGTGGCTCACTCCCCCGCCGACTCTCACAGCGTACTTCTCGAGGAACCGAAGACCCGGGACGGTCTTCCTCGTGTCGGTGATCGACGCATCGGTGCCGCGAACGGCGTCGACCGCGGCTCGCGTCTTCGTCGCAACAGCCGACAGATGCTGCAGGAAGTTGAGGGCCACGCGCTCCGCCCCCAGGAGCACCCCCGTCCGGCCTCGCACGGTCGCGAGCACCCGACCCGAGGCAACCCGATCGCCGTCACGCACCTCAGGCGTGAAGACGCAAGACGAATCGAGCTCGCGGAATGTCCGTTCCACTACCACCAGGCCGGCCACAACGAGCGGCTCTTCGGCACGGAATCGCCCCACACCGGGGCGCGTCACTCCCTCTCCGAGGAGCGCGGTCGTGATGTCCTCCCCGGCACGGTCCTCTTCCAGCGCACGTCTCACCACTTCTTTGAGCGCTCGCTCGTCCAAGTCCGGATGGTGTCTGTTCGTGCCCATGAGCGACAATCTTATCTCGCCGTTCTCCCGCGCGCGCCGGGGGCTGTATCTTTGGGGTCGCCGAGGGGACACCGGCGGTCACGCACACCCGATCCCTGATCCCGCTCCCCGAGTCCCCGACACCCGGAACCCGACACCCGGTACCCGCTTCCATGCAAAGCTACGGCTGGCTCTCCGTCCTTCCCCCCATCGTCGCCATCGCGCTCGCGATCAAGACCAAGCAGGTCTACGTGTCGCTGGCGTTATTCGTGTGCCTGGGCTGGACGATCATGAGCAGTTGGAACCCCGTGACGGGACTGATTCAGTCGGTGGAGGTCTTTCTCAGCTCCGTTACCGACGCCGACAACGCCCGGGTGCTCCTATTCAGCGTACTCATCGGCGCGATGATCACTTTCACGCAAGCCTCGGGCGGGATGGAAGGGTTCGTCAACTGGGTGGAAGGGCGCGGTCTCTCGAGCTCGAAGCGCTCCGTGGGTCTCGTGACGATTCTCGTGAGCATGGCGGTCTTTCTCGAGTCCAACTTCGGCTTGCTCGTCTCGGGCTCGGTCGCCCGTCCCCTCTTCGACAAGGAGAAGATCTCTCGGGAGAAGCTCAGTTACCTCATCGACGCGACCTGCTCGCCAAAATGCATCCTGATCCCTTTGAATGCGTGGTTCGCGTACGTCATAGGGCTTCTCGCGGCGCAGGGCGTTCCGAGCCCAGAGCTGTTGTTCTACTCTACCATCCCGCTCAACTTCTACGCCATCCTCGCCATCACGCTGGCCGTTATCGTCACGCTAACCGGCTGGGACATCGGTCCCATGCGCGAGGCGGAGCGACGCGTTGCGATGGAGGGCAAGCTGCTACGCGACGGTGCGAAGCCGATGATCTCGGCCAGTGTCGCCATGGCCACGGCAAAGGAGGGCATCCCGCGACGTGCGATCAACATGCTCCTCCCGATTGGAGCGATGGTTCTCGCTGTCCCAGTCGTCCTGTGGATAACGGGCGACGGCAACATCAAAGCAGGTAGCGGGTCGCAAGCGGTGCTCTGGGGTGTGATCATTGGCCTGGCGGTGGGAGCCGCGGCGTACGCAGCGCAGGGGATCATGCGCTTGGACGAGATGAGTGAGAACGTGATCAAGGGGGTCCAGGGACTGGTTCCCCTGGTCATCGTACTCTCCCTTGCGTTCGCCATCGGAGCCACCACCCGCGCCCTGGGAACCGGCGTTTTCGTGGCGCAGGCGGCTGAGGCGACCCTTCCCGCTGGCGTCATTCCGGCCATCGTGTTTCTCCTGGCCTGTTTCATTGCATTCGCCACCGGAACCTCGTGGGGAACGTTCGCGATCATGATCCCCATCGTCATACCCATGATCGAACTCCTCGACCTCCATGCCGCCCTCACGCTGGCGGCGGCTCTCGGTGGTGGCATCTTCGGCGATCACTGCTCGCCGATCTCCGATTCCACGATCGTCGCCTCGATGGCGTCGGCGACCGATCACATCGACCACGTGCGAACGCAGCTGCCGTACGCACTGCTGGCGGCAGGAGGTGCGACGACGCTGTTCGTGGTGTTCGGCTTTGGATTGTAGGGTGTCCGACGTCGGGGCCG
Source organism: Gemmatimonadota bacterium (assembly GCA_039591615.1). GTDB lineage: Bacteria > Gemmatimonadota > Gemmatimonadetes > Gemmatimonadales > GWC2-71-9 > JBDHDH01. Next base: position 5,615 of record JBDHDH010000030.1, read on the forward strand.
GGGAGCGGTTTGGCAGACGCTCGACACACGGTACCGGCGCCCCAAGCCGCTCGAGACTTCCCTAGCACGTCGCGACGGACGACCTTTACCGCATCATGAAAGCCATCCGGTACCTCGCCTTCGTGACCGCCGGCCTCGCATACGCACTCATCGTCCTGGGCGCTTTCGTTCGCATTACCGGCTCCGGAATGGGGTGTGGAGACGACTGGCCGCTCTGCAACGGACGCCTCATCCCACCACTCGACGATCCTGCCACACTCATCGAGTACGGGCATAGGCTCGTGGCCGCTGGCCTGAGCATGATGGTGCTGGCTTTGGGAGCCCTCGCCCTCGCCACGCGAGGAGCGCCGGGAGCCTCCGGCCCCGGAGGGACGCTCCGCCCCGCCCTCCTGGCCGTCATGCTCCTCATCGCGCAGGTCTTTCTCGGCGCCGTGACCGTGTGGCTCGAGTTGCCCCCCACGGCCGTGGTGCTCCACCTGAGCGCTGCCCTCGCCCTGGTGGCCACTTTGATGGTGGCGGGGCTTCGCGCCGGCACCGATGTCCGGCGGGACGTCCAGACGTTCCGGGCCCCCGGACGCTGGCCGATTCTCGGGGCCGCCGTGCTAGCCGGCGTGGTGATTCTCATGGGCGGGGTGACGGCCAACCTCGGCGCGGGCCCCGCCTGTCTCGGCTTCCCGCTCTGTAGCGGAGCCCTCTGGCCTCCGGCAACCGAGAGCGGGCTCTCGCACATCCACTGGACACACCGCCTCCTGGCCTATGGTCTCCTCGTGCACCTAATCGGTGTTGCGTTGCACCTGAAGGCGCAGCGGGCTCCCGATCGCGTCCGTCATGCATCGCTCGCAGCGCTGGGGATCGCGGCGTTCCAGATCGTGGTGGCTGCCGTGATGGTGCTGGAGTTTCTCCCTCCCTTCTGGCGCGGGCTCCACGCCGCCGTGGGCACCGCCGTTTGGATTGTGCTGATCTACCTCTGTTGGCTGGTCAATCAGGTCGCAGGGCGTGAGGCGGTGCGAGGTGAACGGCCCGCGGCGGCGGCGCATCAGCCTCTCTAGCAGACTGCCGCAGAAGGGCTCGCAAGAGAGAGCAGCGGTTCGCGCTGAGTGGGTGCGCCTGAAGAGACGCTTGGTCGCGGGTGCCTCGGCCAGCACGCTTCAGGATCCTCGATCTTCCCCCGAAAAGCGAAACGCCGGGCGCCCGCGACCATTGCGTCCAGGTGGCGCAGCCGCTCAGCGCGACCGACCCCCTCCGACGCTCATCAGCGTCGCCCACGATCCGGGATTTCAGTCCCCAAGTAGGCTGCTGACCAAGGGCAAGGTGTTTGGCTGGATCGAGGGATGCGGGCTAGGGACGATGCGACGCGAGGCGAGACGGCCCTGCGGGTCGCGTGTTGGACAACGCCCCTCGGTTACGCGGGCAGGATCAACTCCCGTTGTGGCTCTTCCGGTGTGACTTCCGGCCCGTCGTCCGCGAGAACCACGTTGACTTCACTCCTCACACCGAAGCGTCCGGGGAGGTAGACCCCGGGTTCCACGGAAAAGCCGACACCCGGCAACAATTCACGCTCGTCCCGGGTCTCGAAGTTGTCGAGGTGCGGACCCGATCCATGCAGCTCGATGTCGATGGAGTGGCCGGTACGGTGCACGAAGGCCGCTCCATACCCTCGCTCCGTCAAGAGCTGGCGTGCCACGTCATCGAGTACTGCGCCCGTGAGGGGCTCACCACGCTCGTGGGCACGCCGGAGCCGATCGATCACCGCATCGCGGGCGTCTCTCGTCGCCTCCCAAACCTGCTGGACCTCCGCCGGAGGACGATTTCCGGCAAACGCCATCCACGTTTGGTCTGCCCACACCGACGTCGCAGATGGTCGTCCCCAGAGGTCGAGCAGCACGACCTCGTTTTCTCCCAGCGTTGCGCTGGTGTCCGGCCGAGGCGCATAGTGGGGATTGGCGGCGTGAGCGGCGAAGGCGACGATGGGGGGGTCATCCGTCTGAAGGCCCGCCTCGGCCATCGCATCCAGAACCTCCTGCTGCACCTCGTACTCTCGGGCTTTGCCAACCTGTTGGACGACCCGCGATAGCGTGTCCCGCGCGATTCGCGCGATGGCTTCGGCGGATCTTCCGTGCTCGTGGCGCTCCGTATCCGACCAACGTGACGCAAAACGCGTAACGAGTGTAGCCGACGAGGCGACGGTGGCCCCCATCCGCTCCAGTAGCTGGATCACTCCGGCGGGCACACGATCGAGGTACGGCACCGCATCTTCCAGCGAGATCTCCATGGCGATCCGCTGACCCTTCACCAACGGCTCCAGTTTCCGATGCAGTTCTTCCCACGTCGTGTACTCGTCGATTTCGCCGTCGAATGCCGCAATGGCCCCGCGATCGATGCGATGAACGATCGCCCGTGGCTTCCCGTCGGCGGGATACCAAACAAACACGCGTCGCGTCACCATGCCATCGAATTCGATGACCCGCTGAGCGATGGGATTGACACCGTGAAAATCGAAACACAGCCACCCATCCAGCTTCTGCGCGCCAAGCACCGCACGCACCTGCTTCGGATCGATGTGGGACCGTGGCGTCACGGGGTCAGGCAGCTTCTGCGGGCGCGGTGAGCCAACGGCATGACTCATCTCCTCGCGTACGACACACCGGGTGGGAGACATCCCAATCGAGGTCGGTGAGAGATCGGAGGATTGTGCCCACGGCCGAGCTGTAGAGCGCACAGGCGGTTCCCTCGGGCGTGGCGCGGGCGGTTGGCGGATCGTCGACCATGACGACTACCGAACCACCGTCCCGAGCGAGGACGGCTCCGAGAGAACGCGCCATGGCGCGTCGGGCCAGGGTGACCCCCAGTCGCTGCCGCACGACTGACGGCAGGGCCCGGGCCATCCTCGTAGGCAGACGAAGTTGGGTGATAGCATGTACCGCCGTGCGCCGGCCGGCGTCCGCAAAGACCCTGACCGCGTCCGCACGGCGACCTACCAGCCGGAGAAGGCCAATGACCTCGTCGGAGTCCACCGGCGTCCCTTTCCGAACCAGCGCGGCGTAGCGGCTGATCTGTCTCGCCACCGTCCGGCTCGTTCCCAGGCGCTTGGAAGCATACTCCGCATCCAGCTCCCCGAGATCATCTGCTGGTGGGGCGTCGACGAAGCGGACGGCCTCCAGGACGGACAGTGGAATGATCGCATGAATCTGCTGCACTGCCGTGGTCGTCACCATGAAGTGGAGTCCGATGCCGCCCGGCAAGGGAACGCGCTCATTGCAGATCTCCGTTTCGACCTGGGAACCCTACACCGGGAGACGATTGTAGGGAAGGTAGGATTCGCCGGCACGCCTGTTGGCCATTGCGTGCGAACGACGGGCGAGCGATCCTTTGCCGGACGCGTCAACCACGAGGAGATTCCGGCAACCGTGGCTACGACCTCGGATTCAAGACGGCACGCTTTCGAGAAGGAGGCTCTTCCTCACCTCGATACCGTCTACCGTGTGGCGCTGCGACTCTCGGGAAACGAGAGCCAAGCAGACGATCTCACACAAGAGACCATGCTCAAAGCGTTTCGAGCCTGGCATCAGTACCGCCCCGGCACGAACGTCCGGGCCTGGCTGCTCACAATCCTTCGCAACACGTTCATCAACGAGTACCGCAAGGCAAAACGAACTGCGCCGGAAGTGGACATTGGAGAGATCGAACCGTTCACCGTCTTCCACGAAGTGCAAGACGCGGATCCGGAAGGACGCTTCTTCGATCAGATTGTCGACGAGGAGGTGATCCAGGCCATCGACTCACTGCCCGACGAGTTCCGGGAAACTCTCGTGCTGAGTGACGTCGAAGGCCTCTCTTACCAAGAGATCGCCGAGATCACCCAGGTTCCAGTAGGCACGGTGAAGTCGCGGATTTTCCGAGCCCGCCAGGCTCTGCAGCGCCGTCTTTACGACTACGCAGTAGAGATGGGGTACATAAAACGCCGGCCAGAATGAAAAAGCGGAGAACGCGCATCGATTGCCGAGAGGCGTTCGAGCGCCTGTACGCCTATCTCGACGGCGAACTCACCACCGAGAAGGCGGACGAAGTCCGGGAGCATCTCGACGCCTGCAAGGATTGCTTTCACTTGGCGACGTTCGAGTCGGCCTACCTGCGGTTCCTCGAGGCGCGGACCAGAGCTCAGCACGCACCTGAGGTCCTGAAGAAGCGTATCTTGAGACACTTGCTCTTCAGCGAGAACGCGTCGGAGCACAAGTGACGCTGCCGGCAGCTGTGGCGCTTGCGGCGGGACTAGCAGCGGTGGGACGTGTCCTGGGATGGCTCACGACCGAAGGAACCATCGCAGCTGCGCTCGTGGGAGCGGCGGTGTTTGCTGGAGGCGGCTTTTCGGGTGCAGCCTTGCTGGCCCTCTTCTTCGTCTCCGGAAGCGTGCTCACGGCTCTGGCCGACCGGTCCCGGAGACCGCTCGATTCGTCCCGTGCAAAGCGACGAAAAGGACGAACCGCCCGCCAAGTACTGGCTAATGGGCTTTGGCCGGCGACTGGCGCCGTGGTTCTCGGTTCGGGTCATGGCGCCGGTTGGCCTCTGCTCTTGGGATCGCTGGCGGCGGCGCAGGCGGACACATGGGCAACCGAGATCGGCGCGCACGCTACCACACCACCCCGCCTGATCACATCGGGTCAGTACGTCGCGGCAGGTACATCCGGTGGCGTCTCGCTTCTGGGCACAACCGGCGCATTCTTGGGGGCGGCAGCGATGGGTATCCTGGGGTGGGTGCTCGGATCCGGGGCTTTCGTCGCGGTGTCGGCGTTGTTCGCAGGCGTGGCAGGAATGTTGGCCGACTCGTTCCTAGGCGCAGCGGTGCAGGCCGTGTTTTACTGCGAGACGTGTTCAAAGGAAACTGAATGGCGGGTACATCGCTGCGGACGTCGGAGCCAACCGGTTCGTGGCTGGAGGTGGATCGACAACGATACTGTAAACTTCGCCGGCACTGCCGTGGGAGGACTCTCGGCGATAGCGCTCTGGATGTGGTGGTAACATCCACCGCGTACGCTCTACCGTGGCTACCCGATACATCCAAACGTACGACGCCGTGATCGTCGGGGCCGGCCCGGGGGGCAGTGCCACTGCGGCGTTACTCGCTGAGCGCGGGTTCCAGATTGCGGTGGTGGAGCGGTCCACGTTTCCCCGCCCCAAACCGTGTGCCGAGTATCTCAGTCCCGAGACTTCCCGGGTGCTGGCTCGCCTCGGCGTTTGCGCCGCGCTCGAAGCCCGGCAGCCGGTACGCCTGAAAGGCATGCGGATCGTCTCTCCGAAGGGCAGCGGCTTCGTCGGTTACTTCGCCGGGGATCACGCCTATCGTCCTCACAGCCCCTACGGCCTGGCACTGAGACGGGAAGTGCTCGACCTGGAACTCGCGCGAGCCGCCGTCGGGCGGGGTGCACGGATCTTCGAAGGAACGGTGGTGGAAGGCGTTGCTCAGTCAGAAAGACGTCACCGCGCCCTGACGGTTCGGTGCGGGTCGCGGCGCAGCACGCTGCGCACGCGCTTGCTCATCGGGGCCGATGGGCTCAACTCGCGCGTCGCGCGTCGACTGGGAGTGACACGCCGCGGGCGACGGCGGCGGATTGCCTTCGTTTCGCACGCCAGCGGTGTAGCCGCAATGGGAAACGTTGGAGAGATGCATGTCGGCTCCTCCGGGTACGTTGGCCTCGCGCCCGTCGGGGACGGACTCACCAACGTCGCTGCGGTAGTGGACCTCGATCGCAACACTCCCCAGGGCCCTCCGCCGAAATGGTTCCGGAAGGTGCTATGGCAATATCCAGCCGTCAGCGAGCGCCTTGCCAACGCATCTTTCGAGACTCCCGTCCGCACGGTAGGGCCGTTCGCGCGCTGGGTAACGCGTGCCTCGGCAGACCGCGCACTCCTCGTGGGGGATGCCGCCGACTTCTACGATCCCTTCACGGGAGAGGGCATCTACGCCGCACTCCGGGGTGCGGAGCTGGCGGCCGCCGAGGCGGCCGTTGGGCTGGAGGCCGACCGGTTAGACAGTGCCGATCTCGCCGCGTACGACCGGGCGCGACGGCGTGTGTTCGGCGGCAAATGGGTCGTCGAGCGGCTGGCGAGCTGGGCCCTCGCCCATCCCAGGGTCTTCGATCACCTGACCGATCGTCTGGCCGCTCGTCAGAAACTGGCAGACCTCTTGGTCGGTGTCGCCGGTGACTTTGTACCGCCATCGGCGGTGCTGCGCCCCTCCTTCGTCTGGCAGTTGGTGCGCTAACCCCGTGCGCTTCGCGAGCCCCGCCCAGTTCCGACGGTTGCTCGGCCACTTTGCGACGGGTGTCACAGTCGCCACCGCCCTGGACGAGCAGGGGACGGCGAGCGGAATGACCGCTACGGCCGTGGCGGCGGTGTCGCTCGAGCCTCCGCTGCTGCTGCTCTGCGTAAATCACGGTGATCCGTTTCACCAGGCCCTCTGCGCTGCCCGGACCTTCGCTATCAACGTGCTGGCCCGAGACCAGGAGATGCTCTCCAAGCGGTTCGCTGGAGACGCCGCCACACGTTTCCAGGACGTTCGCTACAGCCGAGGGCCGCAGGACCTCCCCCTCCTCGAGGGTGTCGTGGCGCACATCATCTGCGAGCAGTGGCAGGCGATCCCAGCCGGCGATCACACGATCTTCATCGGCCGGGTCTTGGATGGGACAGTCTTTCCGCGCTTGCCGCTGCTGCATTTTCAAGGAGGATACACGTCGCTCGACGATTGGCCCGGTCCGTGATGCTCGGATCGGTGCCTCCGACTGGCGGTGAAGAACTGGATTCCCGCCGTTGCAGTCCCGCCGTGGCTCGCGCGACGCTTCGGGACATCGCTCGGGCCAACATGCTGTTCGGCGGACGCTCGGCCGTGGCCTACGGTATGGAACGCCTCGTGGGCACGCGGCACCCGCACCGGACATTGGCCGTCCTCGACCTCGGGGCCGGTATGGGCGACGTGATGCAGTGGCTCGCCGACCGACCGCCGGCGAGGAGACCGATAGAGATCAGACCCGTTGCGCTGGACTGGCATAGAGAGGCGGCGCGGCTCTGCCGCGCCCAGGGCCTCCCCACGGTCGTGGGGGACGTGCGCCAGCTTCCCATCGGTCCGGCATCGGTCGATATCGTCGTAGCGAGCCAGCTTTTGCACCACTTCCCCCGCGAGACGGCGGCACAGTTGCTGGGACAGTTCGATCGCCTTGCGCGTGTCGGCGTCGTGATCGCCGACCTGGAACGGCATGCGCTGGCGGCAGTCGGAATCTGGGTGGCTGCCTCCGTGCTGGCGTTTCATCGAGCGAGTCGTCGCGACGGTGTCACCTCCGTCCGTCGAGGTTTCTCCGTTGGGGAGCTTGCAGGCCTGATGGAGGCTGCGGGGGTGGAGGGAACTGTCTGCCGTCGTCCTGGGTACCGCCTCGTCGCCGTGTGGGAGACGCGTCGTGCGGACTCTTGATCACATCACGATTCACGCGCCGGTCGATCGGGTATTCGCTGTGGCCTCGGACGTGGAGCGGTGGCCAGAGTTTCTCTCCCACTATCGCTGGGTGCGGATGATGGAGCGCACTGTCACAGGGGGAGTTGTGGATATGGCCGCCTGGCGCCATTTCGGCCCACTTCGGTATCCGACCTGGTGGGTGTCGCAGATGGAGATCGTTCCGGATAGGCACCTTGTTCGATACCGCCACATCGATGGAATCACCCGCGGGATGGACGTGGAGTGGCGGATTGGGCAGCGAGACGACCGCGTGCAGGTTTGGATCGAACATCTCTGGGACGGGCCGCCGTGGCCGCTCGGACGCCTGGCGGCGAATCGCGTGATCGGACCCGTGTTCATTCACCATATCGCGTCTCGGACATTGGCGGGAGTCAAGCGCGAGGCGGAGCGGCCATGACCCGCGTCGTCATCACTGGCATCGGATGCGTGACCGCCAGCGGCACGGGGATCGACGGACTCTGGACGGGCCTGCGGGCACGCCGATCACCCATTCGCCCGATCACGCGGTTCGATCCCGAGCCTTTTCGGAGCCGGATCGCGGCCGAAGTGGGCGACTTTCACCCGGCGGACCACCTGTCCCGCAAGACGGTCCGCCGCTTCGACCGGTTTTCTCAACTGGGTGTGGCGGCCGCTCGGATGGCCGTGCAAGACGCCGACTTCCACCCTGAAGCCGAAGACCGGGATCGCTGCGGTGTGATGATGGGCTCAGCCTTGGGGGGCGTCGGGCTCGCCGAGGCCCAGGCGAACATCTTCATGCAGGAGGGCATCCGATCCGTCGACCCCGGTCTGGCATTGGCGGTTTTTGGCGGGGCGGTGTCGTGCAACATCGCTATCGAGTTTGGCTTCACGGGGCCAAACTCGACGAACGCCATGTCGTGTGCTTCGGGCACGGTAGCATTGGGTGATGCTCTCCGGGCGATCCGCTCCGGGCTCGCCGACGTGATGCTCGCCGGTGGTGCCGAGGCGCCGCTCTCGCCCCTGTGTTTTGGGGCTTTCACCGTCATTCGCGCCATGTCCACCCGGAACGACGATCCGGCTCGAGCGTGCCGCCCGTTCGATAAGGACCGCGATGGCTTCGTCATGGGCGAAGGCGCGGCGGTCCTCCTGCTCGAACGGCGCGACCGGGCCGTCGCCCGGGGCACCCAGATCTACGCCGAGGTGTCCGGTTATGGGCTCACCAATGACGCGCACCACATGACCGCGCCGAAGCCGAGCGGCCGGGAGGCCACGCGCGCGATGCGGCTCGCGCTGGACGATGCGGACCTCGAACCCGAAGACGTAGGCTACATCAACGCCCACGGCTCGTCGACGGTCCTCAACGATTCGACGGAGACGCTGGCGATCAGAGAACTGTTCGGACCTCATGCGTACCATTTAGCCGTCAGCGGAACCAAGCCGTACCACGGGCACGCACTTGGCGCCAGCGGCGCCATCGAAGCGGCAATCTGTGCTCTCGGTGTGAGGAGGGGCTGGCTTCCGCCGACCGTGAACCTGGACACGCCGGATCCGGCGTGCGATCTCAACTATCTCGCAAACGGTGGTCTCGACGAGGTGCCTGACGTGATCATGTCGAACTCGTTCGGCTTTGGGGGCATCAACGCGGTGCTGGTTTTGCAGCGAGATGGGTACCGAACGGCAATGACGTCGGAGGCAAACAGTGCCCGGTGACGGCTCCGCGCCGCTGAGAACCGCTGGCCTGATACTCGGCTCCTGTCCGTCACGGTCGACATCTAGCTTCATTTGCAAGAGGGAGAACGGTCACTGATGCGCGATACCATTCGCCCGTTGGCAGCGGAGTTCCTGGGAACATTTGCGTTCGTCTTCATCGGCGCGGGTGCTGTAGTCATCGACGCCCACATGGGTGGGGGACTCGGCATTCTGGGGATCGCGTCGGCACACGCCATCGTTTTCGCCGTGATGGTCACGGCCACGATGAGCATCTCGGGCGGACATCTGAATCCCGCCGTCACTTTCGGGCTCTGGCTCGCGAAGAAGATCGACACCCGAATGGGGGCTTTGTACGTCATGGCCCAAGTGCTGGCCGGCGTGGTGGCGGCCGTCCTCGTGCGTTGGCTCTTCCCCGCTGGCGCGGGAGAAATCACCGGCTTCGGAGTGCCCCGGATTTCGGGAACGCTCACGGGGACCGAGGCCCTCGTCGTCGAGGCGGTGTTGACGCTGTTTCTCGTGAGTGCCGTATTCGGCACCCTCGTCTCGCGGGAGGCACCCAAGGTCGGTGGGTTCGGGATCGGTCTGGTATTGCTGTTTGACATTCTCGTCGGAGGACCGCTCACGGGCGCCGCCGTGAATCCGGCGCGGGCATTTGGGCCAGCTGTCCTCGCGCAGGAATGGCACGGTCACTACATCTACTGGGCAGGACCGATTCTGGGCGGAGCGGCTGCGGCGTTGCTGTGGGCGGGGCTGTTGCTGCCGCGCAACGAGGAACGCAGTGCGGGAAAAGGATCTGACAAGTAGCCGACACCCTGCTCCCCTCTCACGCTTCCAGCTTCGACACCACCTCCGGAGCAGCATAGGTGACGATGATATCGGCGCCAGCACGCCGGATAGCCACCAGCGCCTCGAGCATGGTGAAGAGCGCTTTCACCGCATCGGTCGGCGTGTGAGCCCCAGCCTCCCGATCCCCCGAGGTAGTAATGAAGACGAGCTCGGATGGCACAGCCCAGGCGGCGAGGAGCTCCTGCAGCCCGCCGGGCCGGGCAGCGCGCTAGCGCACTGCCCGGGTACCGATGCGGAGCGCGCCCATGACCGGTAGCGGTTAGCGATGCTTGCGGATCCGAATGGCGAGCGACACGGCGTACGCTAGCACGATCACCGCTGTGATGACGTAGGCCGCGACCATATAGCCTGCATTCTCAAGAGACTGCACGGGCAATCTCCTCCTCCTGCGCCTCCCGGAGCATGGCGAGAGCGTAGCGTTGCATCGTGAATCCGACGTATAGAACCGTGAACACCACGATGGAGAGTAAGAGGGTCAGGAGCATGACTCCCGGCAGAGACGGTGAGCTGGGTTTCAGCAGCACTGGTTGCGGATGGAGGGTGCGGAACCAGTACACGGTCACATGGATAAACGGCACCAGCACGAGAGCCAGGATACCCAACACGGCCGAGAACCGCGCCCGGGTTCCAGCATCGGTGACGGCGTTTCGCAGGGCGAGATAGCCCACGAAAAGGAGGAAGATGAACAGAGTGGACGTCAGTCGCGCGTCCCAGGTCCACCAGGTGCCCCAGATAGGCTTCCCCCAGATGGGGCCCGTGGTGAGCATTACCGTGGCGAACGCCACGCCCACTTCCGCCGATGAGGCGGCCACGAGGTCCAGCTTACGATCCTTGAGGAAGAGGTACAGCACGCTGAGTAATCCCGTAATGGCGAACGCCACCAGCGCCGCCCATGCAGCGGGAGCATGAATGTAGAAGATCTTCTGCGCTGGCCCCTGGAAACGTTCGATCGGTGTGAACAAGAGCGCGCGAACGTAGATCGCCACCAGCCCCAGCAAGGCGATGAGGGTAACGAACCCGCCGCGGTTGGCCGTGTGGATCGCGTGGTCACGATTCGTCATTCTTCCAACGTCGCTTCGAACAGGAGTACCGATAACAGGAAAAACACGATATCGAAGGCGGCGAGCAACTTAAGCCAACCTGCCAGCTCACTCAAGGGACGGTCGACGACGATGCGCGCGGTGAGCTGTACGGCTCCAACCACCGGCGGGACGAGAAACGGCAAGAGCAAGACCGGCAGCATCAGCTCGGAGAAGCGTGTCCGTACGACCATCGAGCTGAGGAGGGTGCCTACCGCAACGAACGCGATCGTCGCAAGCGCCGCCACCAGGAGCAGCTGAGGCACCTGTCGCCAGATTGGGAGGTCGTAGAAGAGAATGAAGAGCGGTAGCGAGACGAGCTCCACGGCCCCAACGAAGACCAGGTTCCCCAACACTTTCCCCAAGAAAATCGCCGTCGGAGGCGCGGGAGTGAGGAGCAGTCCGTCCAGCGCGCGGTTCTCGCGCTCGAGCATGAAGGCCCGGTTGAGACCCACCATGGCTGCAAACGTGAACGTGACCCACAACGCCCCCGGCGCCACGTCTAAGGCCGCCACGGCGGTCGGATCACGGGCAAAATACAGCACGGCCAGGACCAGGACGGCGAACACCATCGACGAGACGAAGGCCGTCTTGGTTCGCCATTCAACGGCGAGATCCTTCGCCGCCACCGCGAGGCTCGCCCGTACGAAGACGTTACGCACGGCCGGACACGAGAGTGCGATACCGGTCCATCACAGTTGCGGCGTCACGACCCTCCAGGGGTTCGATCTCGGCGAGATGTCCTTGAACGAGATACCCCACCCGCGAACCCAGAGGCGTCAACTCGGCAATCTGATGCGTGGCAACCAGGATCGCACAGCCGGACGAGCGCAGATCCGACAACAAGGCCAGAACGATCCGCGATCCGGCATCATCAAGACCACTGAGGGGCTCGTCGAGCAGCAGGACGTCTGGTTTGGGTAAGAGCGCTCGCGCGATCGTGAGCCGCTGCAGCATCCCCCGGCTGTACGTCGCGATCCGTTGGTCCATGACCGCCGCGAGCCCCACGCGATCGAGGGCGGCTTCGACGACGGTGCCGGGCGAGAGGCCGTAAAGTCTCGCAAAGAACGCCAGATTCTCCCGCGCGGTGAGCGCATCGTAGAGCATCGTGGCGTGCCCCACCATCCCGACCGATCCACGGAGCTCAACATGCCCGTTCGTGGGCTTGAGTAGGCCGGCGATGAGCCGGAGCAACGTCGTCTTCCCCGCCCCGTTCTTTCCCATGAGGAGCAACACCTCCCCAGGGGCGACAGAGAGCGAAACGTCCTGGAGAACCTGTCGATGGCCGAAGCGTCGTGACACCCCTCGCAGCCTGACGGCGGCTTCCTCAGGCCGCTGCATCGATACGTTCGGCAAGCTCGTTCAGCTCGAAGGGCTTGACCAGATAGCCGCTATGGCCCATCCCCAAGATTTCGACCAGGGGCTCCATGCTGGAGTACGCCGTTGTGATGATGGCAGGAAGCTCTGGCTGGTTCGTACGGAGCTGCCGCAGCACGTCGATCCCATCCGTATCGGGCAGCTGCATGTCCAGCACCACGATATCGGGCCCGAAGACCCCGAATCGCGAAAGGGCTTCTGCACCCGAGCCGGCGAACGCCATTTCGTACCGTCCCTGAAAGAACCCTGCGTAGGCCTTTCGAAGATCGGCCTGGTCCTCGACGAAGAGAACCCTACGACGGGAAGGCGACGTCACGCGGGATCGGAAACGGATCGAAGCTGCGGACTCGACCAACGGGCATGCTGCCCAATATACAACCGCGAAAGGGGGGCCGAGTAAAGGGTAGACGGGAGGATGCCCCTGAAGTCAAGCTCAGGCGGTCGGCGCTTCGTCTGTTCGGCGACATCTTCCAGCCTGGTGAGAACCAGACTGCGTCCCTTGCGAGCACGAGTGGGCGTCGATCTCGTAAGGTTCTACTTGGCAAGGGATTATCAATCGCTGCGGACCAGGCACACACCGAGACTCGTTAGCCGGACACTCCTGGAACGGTTTCTGCATCGGTGATGCCTCACAAGAAAAGGGCCCGGCGTTACACCGGGCCTTGGATCCGTGTGTTTGACGGTGTCCGGATCAGACGCGAGTGACCTTGCTTGCGTGCAGCCCCTTGGGGCCGTCCTCTAGGTCGAACTCGACCTGGTCGTTCGGTTTCAGCGTCCGGAACCCGTCGGCTTGGATGGCAGAAAAGTGGACGAACACGTCGGGACCCCCATCGCGTTCGATGAAGCCGTAGCCTTTCACGTCGTTGAACCACTTGACTCTGCCGCTGATGCGGGACATATGCTACACACTCCTTCTGGGTGAACAACTTTGACGCGCCTGCGGTCCCACCGGCCGACGCCTGCCGGGTCGAGTCTTCAAGCGGGCGCCAACATATCCCGTCATCTCCGGATCGTCAACAATCTTCGCGTCCCCTTGTCCAAGACAACAAAGGCGGTTCCATGACCGAGCAACTCGACACCCTTCTCCAAGAGCGTCGGACCTTCAAGCCATCGGCCGAATTCAAGCGCGGCGCGCACGTGAAAGCAAAAACCGTGTACCGGGAAGCGGCGCAGAAGCCGGAGCAGTTTTGGGCCAAGCAGGCTCGCGAATTGGAGTGGTTCAGGCCCTGGAAGAAGGTCTTGCAGTGGAAGGCACCGCACGCGAAGTGGTTCGTCGGCGGTAAGCTCAATGTCTCGGTCAACTGCCTGGATCGGCACATCGGCACACCCCGACGAAACAAAGTGGCGCTGTTGTGGGAGGGCGAGCCCGGTGACAAGCGGGCGATCACCTACTGGCAGCTCTATCGGGAAGTCAACCGATTTGCCAACGCGCTGAAGAACCTCGGGGTGAAACGAGGAGACCGGGTGGTGATCTACATGCCGATGATCCCAGAGGCTGCCGTGGCAATGCTCGGTTGCGCTCGCATCGGCGCGCCACACTCGGTGGTGTTCGGAGGCTTCTCAGCCGAGGCACTCCGGGACCGGATCACCGATCAACGGGCCAAGGTCGTGATCACGGCGGATGTCGGATATCGTCGCGGGACGACGGTGCCCCTCAAGCGCAATGTCGATGACGCCGTTGACGACACGCCATCGATCTCGCACGTGGTCGTCGTGCGACGGCATCCGCATGCCGATGTGGACGACCATCTGGTCCAGATGCAACCCGGTCGCGACCGCTGGTATCACGAACTCATGAAGGAGGCAGAACCGTTCTGCAAGCCCGCGGTGATGGATGCGGAGTCGATGCTCTTCATCCTGTACACGTCAGGCACCACTGGCAAACCCAAAGGGATCGTTCACACGACCGCTGGCTACCTCACGCAGGCCGTGGCAACGACTCGCTGGGTGTTCGATCTCAAGGATGAGGACGTCTACTGGTGCACGGCGGACATCGGGTGGATCACCGGGCACACCTACGTGGTGTACGGTCCCCTGGCGCTGGGAGCCACCGTGTTCATGTACGAGGGCGCCCCGAATTGGCCCGACTACGATCGGTTTTGGGAGATAGTGGAAGAATACGGCGTCACAGTGTTTTACACCGCACCAACCGCAATCCGAGCATTCATGAAGTGGGGGCCGGAGTACCCTGCCCGACGCGACCTCTCCTCACTCCGCCTCCTTGGGACCGTTGGCGAGCCCATCAACCCCGAGGCGTGGATGTGGTATCATCGGCACATCGGCAACAAGCGATGCCCCATCGTGGACACGTGGTGGCAGACCGAGACCGGCGGCATCATGATCACGCCACTGCCCGGGGTCACCGCCACGAAGCCGGGCTCCGCTACAGTTCCCTTTCCGGGGATCGAAGCCGAATTGGTCGATGGCGACGGGCAGACACTCGAGAAGGGGGGAGGCTTCCTCACAATCACCAAGCCGTGGCCGGGGATGTTGCGGACGATCTACGGCGACGACAAACGGTATCGCGAGCAGTATTGGAGTCGCTTCCCCGGTCGATACTTCCCCGGCGACGGCGCCAAACGCGACGACGACGGGTACTTCTGGATCCTAGGGCGCGTGGATGACGTGCTGAACGTCGCGGGACATCGTATCGGAACCATGGAGGTGGAGAGCGCCCTCGTATCCCATCCCGTCGTCGCTGAGGCGGCCGTCGTGGGGAAACCCGATGAGCTCAAAGGGGAGGTGATCGCAGCGTTCGTCACCGTGGGGACTGGCCACGAGGCGACGCCCGAGCTCATCGACGCCCTCAAGCAGCACGTCGTCAAGAAGATCGGTCCCATCGCGCGACCCGACGATATCATCTTCTCCGCCGACCTTCCCAAGACCCGGAGTGGCAAGATCATGCGCCGTCTGCTGAAGGATATCGCGACTGGTCGGGCATTGGGCGACGTCACGACCCTCGCCGATCCCGCGGTGGTGGCCAAGCTCAAGGAAAGGTACGAGGAACAGGAATAGGACTCAGCCAGCAGAACGTGGCGCGCGGAATGCTAGGCGGTGGGGTGCCGGCTCGCGCGCCAGCCGACGAGTGAGGCGACGAAGATCGCGCCGATGATGGCGGCTGAACCGAGGCACCATCTGCACCAAGCACGAATCACAAACGCCTCGAGATATGTCAAATACGCCGTGAAGGCGACGCCCAAAACAGACAAGACGAGTAGCAGGAGCGTGGGGCCGCTGCGGTCGGCCCACCGGGGCTGCAGCCCCACCAGGCTCGCGACGAAGATGGCGAGGTACCCTCCGACACCAAAGAACGCGACGGGGAGTCCGAGGAAATCCGCGTACTCGCTCAGCTGGACGGTTTCACACCCACCCGTGCCGCACACGATCGCTCCCAGAAGCCCAGCCTTCCAAAGCGAGAGGTAGACCGCCACGAGGAGTCCGATGAGGGACAACGCGGCGGTCACCATTCTGTGCGTCACTGCGCGGCTGCACCCGCCGCTTTCTCTACGAGCACTTTCAGGCTGTCGTAGGGAAGGGCCCCAGGGACCAACACATCGCCGACGAGGAAGCTCGGAGTCGAGCCGACTCCCAGCGCCGTCGCCTCCGCTTTCGCGACCTCGAGACGCGCTCGCTGCCGCTCCGATTTCATGCATTCGTCGAACTGGCCCATCTCGAGCCCAATCGCCCGCGCGTACTCGCGAAAGCGACGCGCCGGTCGCGACTCACGTGACCAGCGTCCTTGATTGTAGAACAGCTGATCGTGCATGGCCCAGAACTCGTCCTGTTCCCCCGCGCAGGCCGCAGCAAGATGCGCCGGCATGGCGTTGCCATGATTCGGAAGAGGGAAATCGTGAAAACGCAACCGAGCCAGACCTCGTTCCACCAGACGGGCCTTGACGTCCGATGCCGTAAGGATGGCGAACCGGGCGCAGGCGGGACACTGAAAGTCCGCGAACTCCACGATTTCCACCGGCGCCGAATCGCTACCCAGGACAAAGCCCTCGTACTCACCGACGCTTGCCAGGGCCGCACTGGTCACCGAGGTAGCCCCGGCCCCGTTGATGGAACGACGCGCGCCCCAGATCGCCGCGACGCCAACAGCCGCGATGCCGACGAGGGCCAGATAGAACAGCTTCATGTTCATGGCTCGCCCCACGGAAGATCATCCTCTGAAGCTTCGAAATCTAGCTCATCGTCGAAATCGATGTGATCCATTTGCTGCCGCGCCAACTCGACGATCCGTTTGCTCTCGGCGATCTCCGGAGTATCGTACGTACAGCGCACCTCGTAATGAAACAGCTCGCTGCGCGCATCGCCCATCATTTTGAGCAACTCCGGACCCGCTGCCAGCAGTTCCGCGTCGCCCGTGAGCTCGGCGATGCGCGCCGCGAGGGCGCGCAGAAGCTCCAGCAGGCGGCGTTCTCGTGCCTTGTCATAAATGGGCTCACTCATGACGACTCCAGTGTCCGTGTACCATATCTACCCTCCGCGGAACCATCGGTTCGAGATGGATCCGAGACCCAATCTAACCCTCGCAAGCGGCTTCGGCGCGTTGTTTGCAAGAAGTATGGTCGACCTTTACCTTTCGTCGGGAACTGCAGGTCTCGAGCAAAGGAGAAGCCACCAGTGAGCAAGAAACGACCAGCTAAACCCAACAACGCTACCGCTTTCGACAAAGCCAGAGACGAGTTGTACAGCCATATCCTGCGATGCGGTGTCCTTGAAGCGCAGGTGGAACATCAGAAGGACTGGTTCGACGACACCATGGAATACCTTTCCGAGCGCTACCCGGAGCTGGATGAAGACGAGGTAACCAGGCTGCGAACGCTCGGAGAGCGGTATTGCCGACCCGTGATCCAGCACGGCCACGGGCCAGCCGTGGGCGCAACGGGGTAGACGGATCGTCACCGGCTCGTAGCACTGTTGACCTCCGCGGCACTCGGAGGTCTTTTTCTTACCCGCCACTCCGCCGTCGCCGTACACGGACTCCTGCGGAGAACCTCAGGCCCCCACCCACACCACTTTCCACGAACCACCCGATCCGCCCGGCCGGGCTCATCTCGACGCCCAGCACCGCCAACAGGAGTCCCTTGGCTTCACCGCGAGCCGCTTGTACCGCGACTCCGCCGCCCAAGTAGGGGGTGAAACCTCGTCGTCTGAAGGGGTCCAGATGATACGATGCCACGACTTCCCCTCGCGCGGCGAGAGCTCCCTCCTGATCGCCAGCGTTCACTGACGCACCCATCCGCAGCCTCCCGCCCGGGCGTACTCCGAACCCGAGCCCCACCCCCAGGAATGGGCTCGCAAGCACCGTGCCGGTCGCCTGCCCCTGCCATTCGCGATATGCCTGGGCGAACGAGACGGGCGGAACGCCAAGGAACAGGAAGATCGCCAGGACTACTTTAGCCAATCTCGATTTCTGAATCGATGGTGATATCCCGGGCGAGCGAATGCACAACTGAGCAGTACTTCTCGAGGGAGAGCGAGACGGCGCGCTCGGCCTTCGCACGATCCAGCCCATCACCTGACAGCCTGTAGCGGTACCGAATGGCCGTGTACCGCCTTGGGAAATCGTCCCGCCGTGTGCCGTGAACCTCCACGGTGAGCCGACCGAGGCGAACTCGCATCTTCTGCAGAATCTCCACCACGTCGGCGCCAGAACAACTCGCACATGCCAAGAGCAGGGCAATCATCGGCGAGGGGCCGGCCTCGCCGTCGCCGTCGAGAGCGATAGCTGGAGTCTCGGGGTGCGTACCGCGACCGGTGAACCGAAGCCCTTCGCCGGTCCAATCGAGTCGAACCGACCGAAGTTCGGGCATAATGCAATGTGTCCTGTTGAAGAGGTGTTAGGACTTAGCAAGGCCGACACGCATGTAGTCGGCGATAGCGTAGACGGAGATGGCGGCGGTGGCCCAGGCGAGAGGTCGAACGAGATCCGAGCCCGCCAAGAACGCTAATAGGGTCAGTAGCTGGCAGACCGTGACGGCTTTCCCCCCGGCCCGGGCGGGCAAGGTCGTCGGTCGCCTCCGAACCACCGTCCCGAAGAACGCGATCGCGGCTACGATATCTCGCAAGAGAACTCCGATGATCTCGTACCAAGCCAGCATCCGGCTCTGGAGTACGGTGACGAAGGCCGCTAGCACGAAGAGTTTGTCAGCGACCGGATCGAGCGCCACACCCAACCGGGACCCCCCAATTCTCCGCGCCCACATCCCATCCAGCAGGTCGCTTGCGGCTGCCACAGCCACGATGACCACCCGCGCCGTTGTGCTCGGTACCAGGAGGAACGCCACGGCCAGAGGGATCCGAAGCGCGGTGAGTAGATCCGGTGGCGAGACGAGCGGCTTCGCTTGCTGGCCGTCAGTGACACCAATAGCTTGCATAGGCAATTCAGATGTCCCGTCCGGGAGGTGGTATGGAGACCGATCTCATCAAACAAGCCGCAGTCTTCGCCGACCTGGACCAAGGTGAGGTCGAGAAAGTTGCCGAGATCTGCCACGAACAACAGTTCAAGTCGGGCCAAACGATCTTCAAAGAAGGCGAGCCCGGCAACAGGTTGTTCATCATCTCGACAGGTGAGGTACGCATCTCACGCCAGGTGCCCGGATCGGGCGAAGAGGCGCTGACTGTCCTCAAGCCTGGAGCGTGTTTTGGCGAGATGGCGGTCTTCGAACGCTGTCATCGATCAACGGACGCCATCGCCAACACGGATTGTACCACATTGACCATTGCTCGACCGGACTTCGAGATGTTGCTCGACTTCAACAGAGACCTGGGATACAAGATTCTCTGGTCGATGGTCAAGCTCCTCTCCTCTCGGCTCCGGATCACGAACGATAACCTGCGCTCCTTCCTGGCAATGTCGATGTTCTAGCGGGCGATGAGCAACGAGTTGGGGCCGGCTGCCTCACTCCTCCACCCTGCCCCTTCCCCGCACAACGTATTCGGCTCGCCGATCCGCCCGAAACACAGATGCCGCGACCCGCCGAATGTCCTCCTCCGTGACGGCCCGCAAACGGTTCGGTGCGTCGACGAACTCATCGGTGGTGCCGTGAATCCACGACGTCAGGATCTCGTCAGCAACCGCCCGGCCGCTCTGGCGCCGTACCTCCACGGTGCCCGCGGCATACTGTCGCGCCCGCTCCAGCTCCTCACCGTCTATGGAGTCCACCGCGACGCGCCCCAGCACGGCGAGCGTCGCGTCCCGGGCTTCGTCCTCTCGTTCCGGAGAAGTCGCGACGTAGGTGAAGACCGCCCCAGCACGGCGCACGAGCCACGGCAGGGCGGCGACCGTATATGCGAGAGAACGCCGCTCGCGCAGCTCGTCGAATAGCCGGCCAGCAAGCCCGCTCAACAGAGAGCACAAGACGCTTACGACAAATCGATCTGGAGATCCGTGGGGGCATGCTGGAAAGGCCATCGCCAGCGCCGTCTGCGCTTTGCTTCGGCTGGCACGACCTCGACCGGCACCCCACTTGGGCGCGTCCCCACCGCGCCAACCCGCGGTATCGGTCTGCGGCCATTCCGCCAGAGGGCTGACAGCTTCGAGCATCATCTCGACGTCGAGGTCCCCGACCGCGACGATCACGGGGCGCTGCCGTCGAAGCTCAGCGGCCCAGATTCGCAGGAGATCCTCTGAGAGCGTCCCAACGGTCTCCGCCTCTCCCAGGCTCGGGAGCCCGTACGCGTCGTCGGGAAACGCCAAGCCGCGGGCTGCCTGAATGGGGAATCGAAACATATCGTCGCGGAGGCTGCGAGCATCGCTGGCCAGCAGCTCTCGCTCGACGGATACCTGCTCCGGCTCCAAGCGCGGCTCCTCCGCGACGCGTCGCAAGAGCGACGCAGCATCCGCCAGCGCATCAGCCTGTGTCGTCATGGACCAACCCAAGGCATCAAAGGATACGGTCGGGACGATAGCCCCGCCCAACTGCTCCGCGGTCTCGGCGAGCTCCGCAGCGCTCATCGAGCCAGCCCCCCGAAGAGCAGTCCTCGCAAGGAGCCAACTGATGCCCGCCGTTTCCGGTTTTTCCCTTTCCCGAGCCCCTGCGAAGTGCAGGCCGACGGAGACCAATCCCGAGCCGCGCTTGGATCGGACGAGGACGTCAGCTCCCGCATACTCCCTTCGCACGATCTCGCCGGCGTGAACAGAGGCCGAGACGAGCATTGGTCCACCGATGCCGGGTCGGTCCGTCCGTTCGAGGGTCTCGTCCGGGGTGGTTTCTAGGAGCGTCGAACTGCTCGATGCCCGTTGCGGTGGCCACTGTCCGGTAGCCCACACGGTTGTCGCGTCGTGCGGTAGGTAGAACACCCCCCCCACCATCGCCGGGCGGAGGTACTCTCGTGTCACACGCAGGACATCGCCAGCCTCCACCGCCATCGTCTTGCGGTAGTGCTCGTCAACGAACCGGTAGTCGCCCAGCGCTTCGGCTTCGCACAAGGTCGCCGCCCGACCATCGCTTGACTCGAAACGCTTCGACCACTGCGTGGCGAGGAGCGCCTTCACCCGTCGAAGTTCTTGCGTGGACGGTCCGACGGCGCCAAGGTGCTCGACCAGGTGCGCCGCCACCTCAACGGCCCGGCCAACCCGATCGGCTTCGCTCTCCATCGAGACCCCAAAGACCCCGACTTCGGTGGGCGTGTAGTGGTAGGCGCTGACTCCACTCACCATTCCAGGTGTCCGGAGAGCTCGGTAGAGCCTGGACCCACGACCCAAGCCAAGGACCGCCGCGGCGATGTCGAGGGCCGGGGCATCGGGGTGCAATGCCTCCACCGTCTTCCAGCCCAGCACGGCCAGAGGGCGCTCGACATCACCTCGGAGGACCCTCACCCCAGGATGTGCCCCGTTGGGCTCGGTGGGAGAGCCCGGGACGACCGTGGGAGGGCGGTCCCAGCTGCCAAAGTGCTGTTCGGCCAAGGCGAGCGCGCGTTCCGCCTCGACATCACCAGCGATTCCCACGATCACACGGTCCGGCGTGTACCGGCTCCGGTAGTAGGCCAGGAGATCCGCCGGGGTCAGCCGTCTGAGCTGCTCCTCGGTGCCGATCCGCCAACGCCGCATGCGGTGGACGGAGAACAAGACTTCGAACAGTGTTTCGCCAGCGACGGCCTCTGGCGCGTCGAGCTTGCGCCTTGCTTCCTCGACGATGACCTGGAGCTCTCGTCGGAGCTCGGCGGCGTCGAGGGCCGCATTCATCAAGGCATCAGCCTGGATATCCAGCGCCCGGGCAAATCCGTCGGCCACCGAAGGCAGGACAGTGTAGTAGAGCGTCTTGTCGTAGATGGTCGCGGCATTGACATAGCCGCCGGCGATCTGCGTCTCACGGGCGATCTGGCCGGGTCCTCGACGGTCGGTCCCTTTGAAGTACATGTGCTCGAGCACGTGAGCTATGCCAACCCACTCATCCGGTTCGTCAAAGTAGCCGGCCTTTACATGGGTGACGACTGCCACAACCGGTGCCGAAGCGTCTCGCTGCACCAACAGTGTGAGCCCGTTTGGCAGGACGCGCTTCCGGACCCTGCTTGTCCAATTCATGGGCCGAAAGGTAATTGGGTGCCGTGCCAGCCTCAGGGCCTGACGGCGTACGCCAAGTAGGACCAACGCTCCGGGCAACCGACCGGGAATCGTCCTCCCGCGGGGACGGTGGATTTCAGTGACGCCCGGTAATGAAGAGGGGGACTAACGGAGAATCTCGGCCAAACCGGCAGCCACGATTCCCTGAATGAAGCTCTCGGGATCCGTTACCGGGATCAACATCCCTGTCTCGGCCCGACTCCGGAGAGCCACCCGTTCCATGTACTGGGGGATCGACGCGCCGAGCCCGTCCCGATCGTCCGCTTTCATCTGCAGGACGATCTCCTCCCACGTTCCTGCGTAGGTCACACCCCCGGCGCTACGGACCCGATGGACTTCTCCGATCGCGCGACGGCGCATTCCCCTGAGCTGGATGAGCAAAGCGCCGAAAAGCTCCAGCTGATGCGGATCGCGAACCGTCCCGTCGGGCTGGATGGCCTCCACCTCGGCCAGCACGCGCTCTTCCGGATCCCGCCTGTCGGAGAGTGTTGCGAGCCGGTCCTGCCACAGCTCGAGCTCCGGGGCCGCGGTCGCGAGACCCCGCACCGACTTCTCGAGTTCGATCAAACGCCAGACCGCGAGCTCATCGACATGATCGGCAGGGTCAGTACGCTCGAAATGGAACAAGGCGGCCTCGTACTCGCCTCGGTCGTAGAGGAGGTTCCCCAGATAGATCCGCGCTTCGGCGTGCGTTTCCTCCAAGTCGAGAGCACGGCGGAGCCAGTAAAGAGCGGCATCCTCTTCTCCCAGCCGGTGGGCCGCGTAGCCCAGACACGCTGCCGCCTCGGACGAATCAGTGTGGTGGTCGACGGCGAGCTGGAAGAAGCCCTGGGCGTGACGCATCATGGCCTCACGGAAGAGAGCGCGCCCGATCTGCAACATGAGGTCGTGATCTTCCCGAAAGCCGAGCGACAGAATCTGCTCGAAATAGCCCAGGGCTCGCTGTCGCTCGCCGAGCTTCAGCAACACCTCACCGAAGCCGGCGAGGGCCTCTTCATTCTGTGGGTCGAGGGCCAGGGCCTCCGCAAAGCTCGCACGTGCCCAGGCGTACTCTTCGCGCGCGAGTTGTGCATACGCCGCACCGAGATGGAGCTCCACGGCAAACGGATAGACCTCCAGCCCATCCCGGAGGACCGAGAGGGCTTCATCGTAGCGGCCTTCACTGTAGAGCTGATGCGCGCGTTCGGCGTAGTCGTCGGAACTCAGGAACTGATCCGACATTTACTGGACCTCGCCTGCGAAGTTGCGGAACAATAAAAAGCAGAGGGGAATCGCACAATACGCGGAACGAGATTCAATGCCCCAGAAGCCGTGCACGGGGATGAGCCACCGACCCCTCACGTTCGAGTCGGCGGCCCCTTGCAGCGTGCGCTGATTGACCTGCGCAGCTCTATCTCAACGACGCGGCGTTCACGGTATGGATCTGGGTGTGCACCTTCCATTCGTTGGCACGGTCCTTCACCCAAACGATCGCACCTTGTCCTGACGAGACTGGCATGCGTTGGCCGCCGGCGAGCACGACATCCGTGGAATGCCTGAACGTCGTCAGTGCCACGTCTTTGCTGAGGACTTCGACCTCGGGATTCTGGGCGACGAAGTTCATATAGTTGATGTTGCTGTAGAAGTCTTTCCAGGCTTGCTCCGCCGCTTCGTACCCCTCAGCCCGCGTCCCGTCGGACCACATGACTCTGAGGCCCGGACTCTGGTTGTAGAAGGCCAAAACGCTGTCGACCTTCGCATTGTTCATCAACCGCACGAAGGCATGGAAGCGCTCCTCAACCGCCTGCCCCTCGACGGCGCGCTCGCGCATCGTGAGCTCCTGTTCACATGCGAGGAGAGAAGCGCTGCATAGCACCAGGATGAGCCGAAGCCGTTTCATCGGGCCACTCCGAGGATGGTGGATGCTTCAGCTACAAACCTACCGGCAGGTCCACTTGCGTCAATCCGGGGCCGTTCATAGCCTTTCCACCGCCCCCACATCTCTCAGACTCCCAATTGCTTCCGGAGCACGCCATGCGTGTCGCAATCGCCCTGCTCACTCTCACCGCTTCCACCAGCCAGCTCGTCGCTCAGGACATTCCGCCGACCGAGGATCCTCGCATCCGAGACATCGTTGCCGAGATCTCAGCTGCCAGGATCGAAGCCGACATCCGACAGCTTGTGGGTTTCGGGACCCGGCACACGCTCTCCGACACCCTGTCGGACCGCCGGGGGATCGGGGCAGCGCGCCGATGGATCATGCGGGAATTCGAGCGCATCTCGGCCGCGTGCGGAGGGTGCCTGGAGATCTTCTATGCCTCGGAGATCTTTCCCCCCGGGAGGCGGATCCCCGACTCCACGAACGTTGTGAACGTCATCGCCATCCAGCGAGGCCAAACCGACCCCAACCGCGTGGTCGTCATGAGCGGCGATATCGACAGCCGGATCAGCGACCCCATGAACCGGGCCGACTCGTCTCCTGGAGCAAACGACAATGCGAGTGGGATGGCAGGTGTGCTGGAAGCTGCTCGCGTGCTGAGCAGGCGCCGCTTCAACGGCTCGACGGTGTACATGGGGTTGTCTGGAGAAGAGCAAGGGCTCTACGGTGGCCGCACCATTGCCCGGATGGCCAGCGAGAGAGGCTGGAACGTGGAGGCCGTGCTCAATAATGACATGATCGGCAATATCGAAGGCGTGAATGGCATCGTCGACAACTCCACGGCACGCGTGTTCTCCGACGGCACGCCCCCCACCGAAACGGAGGAGGAACGGCGGCGTCGCCGCTTTACCGGTGGCGAGGTGGACGGCGTGTCACGACAGATCGCTCGCTACGTAGACCGCACTGCCGACCAGTACATACCGAACCTGGACATCATGTTGATCTACCGCCTCGACCGCTTCGGCCGTGGGGGACACCATCGGCCGTTTGCGGACCTGGGATTCCCGGCTGTGCGAATCATGGAGGCAAACGAGAACTACACGCGCCAACATCAGGACGTCCGCATGGAGGGCGGCATCGCCTACGGAGACGTGATCGACGGGGTGGACTTCGAATACGCTGCGAAGCTCACCGCCTTGAACGCCGCCACCCTGGCGGCGCTCGCATGGGCCCCCGGGGCGCCGACCAATGTTCGCGTCTACGGCGCCGTCCAGCCCGAAGCCACCCTCCGGTGGGAGCCACCGTCCGACTCGACGAATGTTGCGGGCTATCGCGTCTACTGGCGCCTCACCGACGCATCCACCTGGGACCACAGTCGCTGGGTCGGCGGAGGGCGCGAGCACACGTTCGAGGGGCTGATCATCGACAACTACTTCTTCGGTGTGGCTGCAGTCGGCGCGGCAGGCAACGAGAGTCCTGTGGTCTTCCCAGTCCCAGGGCGATAGCGATGGCACCCGCTCGGGCGCGCCCCGGGATGTGCCTTCGTGGGAGGATCACCGTTGACGAGTCGTTTCGCCCTCACTGAGGCTGGTCTCTTTGGGTGCCTCACACTAACCTATCACGATGACACTCAAACTCGAGACCGTTCGGGAGGCCCTTGCCGAACGGTTCGAGGTGGAGAAAAGGATCGGTCATGGCGGCATGGCCACCGTGTTCCTGGCGCGGCAGATCAAGTCTGCGCAGCCAGTAGCCATCAAGGTCCTCCATCCCGAGTTTGCAGCGACACTCATAGCACACCGGTTCCACCGAGAGATCATGATCCTCGGTGGCCTGCATCATCCAAACATCCTGCCACTCCTCGAGTCAGAAGAAGCCGGAGCGCTCCTCTACTATGTGATGCCGTACGCGAAGGAGGCGTCGCTGCGCGAGCGCTTGGATAAGGTGCCGTGGCTCCCCATCGGAGATGCGATTCGGGTCACGAAAGATGTTGCGACCGCCCTCGACTATGCGCACGCGCGCAACGTCCTGCATCGGGACATCAAGCCCGAGAACATCATGTTCGATGACGGACAGGCCAAGGTATGCGACTTCGGCGTCGCCCGCGCCATCGTCAAAGCGGGGGGTGAACGGCTCTCGTCCAGCGGGCTCGTCCTGGGGACTCCCGCGTACATGAGCCCGGAGCAGGCCTCGGGCGAGGGCCATCTCGACGGGCGGGCCGATGTCTATTCCCTTGCCTGCGTCGTCCACGAAATGCTCATCGGCGAGCCACCCTTCACCGGTCGCACAGCCCAAGCCATCATGGCCCGGCACGTGCGTCAACCGCCCCCATCGCTGCGGGTGGTGCGGTCGGAGATTTCGGAGCAGATGGAGCGGGCGATCCATCGCGCGCTGGCAAAACAGCCCGAGGAGCGGCCGCAGACTGGCGGGCAGTTTGTGGCCGAATTAGCCGAATAGCCGCAAGAGGGGCAGCTGGACATCACGCGTCGGCCTGGTCAGTCGAGCTCGATGACTGCTCCTAGCCCCAGTTGCTCCGCTGTCGACACTGCTCGATCTGCGGCACACACATCCTGGGTCGCAACCCCAACTGATTTGAACAACGTCACTTCATTCCCATCTCTGCGACCCGCACTGGCGCCGTTCACGACGGCGCCGAGCTCAACCACCTCGTGCTCGGGAACGAGCCCACGGGTTACCGCCGCAATCACCTCACCGGCTTCAGCCATCGCGGCCTCTCGCTGATCCACGACGACCCTGCTCCGCGCCACCAGCGCCGGATCGAGCTCGATCATCTGGGGAGTGTAGGAACCCACCGCGTTGATATGGCAGCCGGCTGGCACGTCGTCCGCTCGCACCACCGGCGAAGACGAAGTCGTGGCCACACACACGATGTCGGCCTCCCGCACGGCGGCGCGCGCGGCGCTGACAACGTCGATCCGATTCGGAATGTCATGGGACTCCGCCATTTCGTCGGCGAACCGTTGTGCCTCCTCCTTGCCTCGAGAGAACACCCGGACTTCCGCGATGTCCCGCACACAGCACACCGCTTGCAGTTGCGTGCGGGCCTGTACCCCCGCCCCGATGATGCCAACGCGCCGAGATTCAGATCTCGCGAGGAGCTCGGTGGCGAGGCCGCTCGCGGCACCGGTACGGATGGCGGTGAGCGCGGTGCCTTCCACCAACGCCCGCGGCTCCCCCGTATCGGGACTCAGGAGTACCACGGTCGCGTGGATCAGCGGAAGGCCACGATTGGAATTCTCAGGAAACACCGACACGAATTTCCCTCCCAATCCTCGCGGCGTCTCACAGCGGGCCGGCATGATCAGCATCACGGCGTCCCGTTTCGGGACATCGACCCTCAATCGGAGCGGCAGGTCAGCCCGGCCGTCGGCTAGCTGGCCAAAGGCCTCCCGCATGGCGTCGATGGCGTCGGACATTGGAAGCGCCGCACGGACGTCCGCAGCGCGGAGGATTCGTATTGGCATATGCGGGTGTCGGGTGTCGGGTGTCGGGTGTCGGGTGTCGGGTGTCGGGATCGTTGCGGCGGTCCTACTCGCTCGCCTCCTCGGCAAGAAGTCCAGCTGAGTGCAGGAACCCATCGCCGGCGGACTCAGCGTCGACACCTACGCTGTTGCGGCTTTCCTTGGCTATCTCGTGGTGGTCGTCGGGATTGGAATCTACGCCGCCCGATTCTCCACCGGTGTGAGCGAATTCTTCGTGGGTGGCCGACGGATGCACCGATTCGTGGTGGCACTCTCCGCCGTCGTCTCAGGGCGAAGCGCCTGGCTCCTCCTGGGCGTCACGGGCATGGCGTACTCGATGGGGGCGTCGGCGGTTTGGGCGGTAACCGGCTATATCGTCGTCGAGCTGTTCCTCTTCTTATTCTATGCGAATCGGCTTAAGCGCTTCAGCGACGCCTACGATTGCGTCACACTCCCCGACTTCTACGCTGCTCGGTTCGGCGACCGGAACGGTCGGCTCCGTGCCCTTCTCGTGCCCATCATCCTCGTGTTCATGGTGAGCTACGTCTCGGCCCAGTTCGTGGGAGGCGGCAAGGCGTTCGCTGCGAGCTTCGCACTCGACCAAACCGCCGGGATCGTTCTCACCGCAGTGATCGTCCTTGTTTACACGACCCTCGGTGGATTCCTCGCTGTGAGCCTCACCGACATGCTGCAGGCCATCTTCATGATTCTGGCGCTGGTGGTGTTGCCATTCATGGCAATCGCCGATCGCGGAGGGCTCGCCGCAGTTCTCAACGAGCTCACATCTCTCGACCCCACCCTGGTCGATCCGGTAGCACTCTCGGCGGGCGCGGCCGTTGGATTCGTGGGCATCGGCCTGGGCTCGCCGGGGAATCCCCACATCATCGTTCGCTACATGTCGATCCGTGAGGCAAGCCAGCTCCGGTATGCCGCCGTGGTGGGAACGGTTTGGAATGTGGTGATGGCGTGGGGTGCCCTCTTCATCGGACTCGTGGGGCGCGTCTATTTCCCCGACGTGGGCTCGCTGCCCGCGGCCGACACTGAAAACCTCTATCCACTCCTTGCACAGCAGCAGCTGCCATCGGTCCTTTTCGGGATCGTCGTGGCGTCGATCTTCGCCGCCATCATGTCCACAGCTGACTCTCAGCTTCTTGTAGCGGCGTCCAGCGTGGTGCGAGACCTCTACGAACAGGTGCTCCATCGCGGCCAGGCGCTCTCGCAACACCGCCTGGTGCTGTACAGCCGGATCGTCGTCGTGCTCCTGGTGGGGATCGCTCTCGTCCTTGGCCTGCTAGCCGAACGGTTGGTTTTTTGGCTCGTCCTCTTCGCGTGGGCTGGGCTGGGAGCCGCCATCGGTCCCACTTCGCTCCTGGCACTCTTCTGGCGCCGAACAACCCGGCCGGGTGTCATGGCGGGGCTTCTGACAGGCACGGCCGTTACCATCGTCTGGGAGCGGACCCAGTTCCTCGAGCCGCTGATCTACGAGCTGATTCCTGCATTCGGGGCCGCGCTCTTCGCCACGGTGGTCGTCAGCCGGTTCACCACGCCACCTCCGGAGACAGACGAGATGCTTCGGATCATGGCCGGGGGGGAACGGAGCGCACCCGATGAGGGTTAGATACACGTCTCCCTAATGTCGGAAGTGAAACCCAAAACCCTCTAGCCTCGAGGTGAACGGTGTCCGCAATTGCCGCCCTCTTCTTTGGCCTCCTCGCACCCGCCGTCGCCAGTGGAACCCTGGCGGCAG
Source organism: Gemmatimonadota bacterium (assembly GCA_039591615.1). Lineage (GTDB taxonomy): Bacteria > Gemmatimonadota > Gemmatimonadetes > Gemmatimonadales > GWC2-71-9 > JBDHDH01. The sequence continues at coordinate 34,741 of JBDHDH010000030.1, forward strand.
ACAAGGGCTGCACCGATGGACCGCACAAGGGGACATTTGCGTTCGTAGACGTCTCGGTCGTCCCCATGGACCAGGAGCGTGTCTTGGAGCAGATGACAGTCATTGTCAAAGACGGGTGCATAGTACAGATGGGACGCGCCAACGAGCTCACGGTCCCTTCCGATGCGACGCGGATCGACGGGCGCGGGAAGTTCCTCATGCCAGGCCTGGCCGAGATGCATGCCCACGTTCCACGACCCCGGAATGGCACGATGGACTACGCCCATGAAGTGCTGTTCCTGTACGTCGCCAACGGGATCACGACGATCCGGGGCATGCTGGGCCACCCTGCGCACTTAGAGCTCCGAGGGCAGATCGCTCGAGGCGAGGTATTGGGACCGCGGCTGTGGACGTCGGGGCCGTCGGTGAACGGACAGTCGGTGCCCACCGCGGAGGCGGCGCGGCAAGCGGTGACGGAGCAGGGAGAAGCAGGCTACGATTTTATCAAGATCCATCCTGGACTGACCCGTGAGGCCTTCGATGCCTTGGACGCCGTCGCTGACCAGGTTGAGATCACCTTCGCCGGCCACGTTCCAACCGACGTTGGGCTCATGCGGGCCCTCGCCGCTCCCTACGCCTCGATCGACCACTTGGACGGGTACATGGATATCCTGATAGCGGATGACGCGAAGGTGGATCGAACGGCTGCTGGATTCTTCGGCGCCAATCTCGCTCCTCACGTGGACGAGTCGAAGATCGCGACCGCTGTCGCTGACACCCGGGCCGCTGGCGTGTGGAATGTGCCGACGCAGTCGCTCATGGAGAGCTTCGCCACCGACGAGAGCGCCGAAGCCCGAGCGATGCGGCCCGAGGTTCGTTACATCCCGCCGGAGATACGGAACGGGTGGGTCGAGCGGACGAAGCAGTGGCTGAGCGACGCCCCACCCGCGGATACGCGCAAGCGCTTCATCGAGGTACGACGAAGCCTCATCAAGGCGCTTCAGGACGGCGACGCGGGCCTGCTACTCGGTTCCGACGCTCCTCAGATCTGGAACGTCCCAGGCTTCTCGATGATGCGCGAGCTGGAGTCGATCGTGGTGGCGGGCCTCTCGCCCTACGAAGCCCTCGTCACGGGAACGCGCAACGTAGCTGTTTTTTTCGGCGTCGAGGACGAGCAAGGAACCGTCACCGTCGGAAAGCGAGCCGACCTCGTGCTCCTCAGCGGGAATCCCCTGCGGAGGATCGAGCATGTGGCGAATCCCGAGGGAGTCATGGTTTACGGAGAATGGATTCCCCGAGGCAAGATCGAGGCGCGCTTGGCGTCCATCGCCGCCGCCTACGCGAACTGACTCCGCAACGTATC